>JAOADY010000045.1 GCA_026417075.1 Caloramator sp. | reverse complement strand
TATAGTTGTATATGGCATAGTTCTTACCTCCGTGTTGTTTATTTGTTTGCAATTTTTATTTAACACGAATTAAGGACTTATGCCAATTTTTATTTTTTGGTAGTATTACCAATTAGACTTTTATTTTTGCATAACTAAAGTTTATAATTTATTTTTCAATTGTAAAATGTTATAATAATTTGAAACTAATCCATTTTTAACTCTTAAAGTAATACTACACTTTAGGAGTTTTTTTTATTATTTATTAACGAAATTTTTTAATTTTTCAAATTCCTCTTTAATACCAACACCAGTTAAAAATGGTATTCCACTAATTGTAGGTTTTCCCCAATTTTTAGAACCTAATGGTACTATTGAAACATAAATATCACATTGATCTATAACATTTTCTAAAGATTTAATATCAACTGCCTCAACACTAACGGGTAGATTCTCATTTTCACACATACTAGCTATTTTTGATGCAACAGTTTGAGAAGTTGCAACTCCTGATCCACAGGCAACGAAAATTTTTTTTACTTTACTCATGATATCCTCTCCTTTTAAAAAATTATTAAAATATTATAATTTAAATCATCTTAAAATAACATCATTTAGAATATTAAATATGTCTTTCTTAATTTTTGCATTGTAAATATTGAGTAGAGTCTTTTCTTCAGAAAATATAGACATTAATTTGCTTAAAGTTTTTAATTGTTCATCGGGATTTTTGATTGCAAGCATAAATATGAGTTTTACATAAACATCATTAATTCCATTTCCCATTTCTTTAAAGCATATTGGATTTTTAAGTTTTGCTACTAACAGAACTGATTTATTTACATGTTTTGCATCAGTATGAGGAATAGCAACAGCCACCCCTAAGGTATTAAGTCCTGTTGGAAAAACTTTTTCTCTTTGGATGATACCATCTACGTAACTTTCTTTAACATATCCCTTACTATAAAGAAAATTTCCAAGTTTTTTTAACAGTTCTTCCTGATTAGTGGATTCGAAATCCAAAAATATTAATTCTTCATTAAGTAATGTTATATTTTCTTCCATATATCATTCTCCTTTTGCTAATTAATTTATGTTGCATCAATAGTAACTGCAATTATCATGCCAAAATAGTGCATAAATTATATTTTCCAATTTTTAAAATATTTTAAAAAAAAATTAATGCACTATACTTTAAATACTAAGCATAGTGCATTAATTTTAATTATTTCTGTATAGATTAGTGGTTTAATTAACATCTAACAAAACCAAACCATATTCAAGTATAATATATGTGTACTATTGTTTTTATTTTATCGATATATTATCATAAAATAAAAAAGTTGAAAGTTGGTGATTTATGTTGAAAGTTTTTTTATGGTATTTATTTGTTTTTTTAGCTCTAATTCTTCTTTATATATCTTTTTTATGTAAAAACATATATATAACTTTAATTGCATTTTTATTAACTTTATTTTTAAATAAGTATACTAATAAAATTCCTGTTTTAAATTTATATGGTAAATTTAAAGTAATAAGCTTTAAAAACAGTAATAAAGATGGTGATATTATTGAAAAATATAAGCGCTATTGAAAATTATATAAATGAAAAAATTAATATTGAGTTTATTAATGAATGTATAAAGAATGATCGATATGATGGTGTATGCGCAGATGAAATTGAGAAAGAATTGGGAATTATAAGAAATAATGCCAGCACTCTTTTAAATCAGCTTTTCAAGCAAGGTAAATTAATAAAAATAAATACTAGACCAGTTTCTTTTTTTCCTAAGGATATTTTAGTGAAGTACAATATAATCAATGATTATAATATAAATATTGTTTTGAACCTTGAAGAATTTAAAAATAAATTAAAATCTGTTAGATATAATAATAGTGGAGATCCTTTTAATGATTTAATAGGTAATAAAAATAGTCTTTTAAATCAAATATCTCAAGCAAAAGCTGCACTTATGTATCCTCCTAAAGGCCTTCACACTTTAATTTTAGGAGAAAGTGGTGTAGGGAAAAGTACCTTTGCATTAAAAATGTATGAATATGCAAAGCTTAAGAAAAATTTAAATGAAAATGAATTTCCATATATATCTTTTAATTGTTCCGATTATTTCAATAATCCTCAATTATTATTATCACAGCTTTTTGGACATGCAAAGGGAGCTTTTACAGGTGCTGATACAGAAAAAGTTGGTCTTGTTGAAAAAGCTAATGGAGGTATTTTGTTTTTGGATGAGGTACATAGGCTCCCACCAGATGGACAAGAAATGCTTTTTTATCTTATGGATAAAGGAGAATACCACAAATTAGGTGAATCTTCAAATCCAAGAAAAAGTAATGTGATGATTATTGCTGCAACTACTGAAGAGCCGAAAGTAAATCTTTTAACAACTTTTTTAAGAAGAATTCCAGTTATAATTACACTTCCATCTTTTCGTGAAAAATCGGTTGAAGAAAGAGTTGAAATAATTCAGTCAATTTTTATTAAAGAATGTATCAACTTAAATTCAGAATTAAAAATTTCTTGTGATGTACTTAAAGCTTTAGCTGTATATCCTTTTAAGAATGGAAATATTGGTCAGCTTAAGTCAGAAATTAAATTATTGTGTGCAAGATCTTATTTTGATCATATTCAGAATAATAAGCAACTTTTTATTGAATTTGAAATGCTTAATAAAGAAATTACTGATTATGTTTTTGGAAACACACATTTAAGCAAAGAAGATAAATACTACCTTGGTATGTTTGATAATTATATTACTTTAACTCCGGAATGTACAAAAAATAATATTAATATTCTCTCAAATGATAAAATTGCAGATAATATATATGAAAAAATAAATAAGACATTAGAAAAATTGAAAGAAAAAAATTTATCAAAGGAAGAAATTGAAGCAAAAATTAGAATTCTTATTGAGGATCACTTTAAAAATGTAATTAGAAACTTAAATATTTCTAATACCAATAGAATTACTTTATATAAAGTAATCCCAAGAGAAGTTGTTGATACTTGCTTTGAACTTATCAGTTTAGCAGAAAAAGAGCTGGATACTATTTTCAGCAATAAATTTATTTATGCACTTGCGTTTCATATAAATGCACTGCTTAAGAGGATTTCTGAAAATAAATATATAGTAAATCCTGATATACTTAAAGTACGAATTCAATATTCTAAGGAATATGTTGTTTCTAAATTATTGGTAAAAAAAATAAGTGATAAATTTGGAATAATTGTACCTGAAGATGAAAAAGGTTTTTTGACTTTACTTTTGGCTAACAATAAATTAAATACTAATACAGATACAAAAATAGGCATAATAATAATATGCCATGGGGAAAGCACAGCATCAAGTATGGCAGATGTAGTAAACAAGCTTTTAAATACTAATATAATAAAAGCAATAAATATGCCTCTTGAGGCAGATGTACAGTGTATTTATGAAAAGTTTAAAAATACTGCTCTTAAAATTAATAAAGAACACGGTATACTATTATTAGTTGACATGGGCTCGCTATGTAATTTTGGAATGAAATTTCAAAAAGAATCAGGAATAAAAGTAAAAACAATTAATAATATTTCAACTTTATTGTTGTTAGAAGTAGCACGAAAAATTTTATATTCTAATGATGACTTAGAAAGTATATATAATTCTATAATGAAATTAAGTGGATTTTCAAATATACAGACAGCAATAAAGAAAAAAGCTATATTAACATTTTGTGTAACAGGACAAGGTGCTGGACTTATGGCAAAAAAAATAATATATGAAGCGATTAAAGATGAATTAAAAAATGAAATAGAAATTATTTCAACTAACTATTTTGAGGTAGAAAATAATATCGGAGCATTTTTAGAAAAATATGATATTATTGCATGCATTGGAAGCATAAAACCTAATATAAATATACCTTATTATCCAATTAATAAGATATTAAACAGTAGTTTTAAAGAAGAATTTAATAAACTTATTGATGTAAGAGTTTCAAGTAATTATACTAATATAAAAGATGATTTGAACAAAAGTATTTATGAATCTTCAAAAGAAATATTAGAACAATATTTAAAGTATGTAAATCCTAAAATTGCTATAGTTAATATAAAAGAATTTATAAAAAAATTAGAACTTGATGATTCAGATAAAAATAAAGATAACATAATTGATTTAATAGTTCACATGGGTTGTATGTTAGATAGAATAATTCAAGGGGAAAAAGTGAAATTTGAAAATATTTTAGAATTTAAAGAAAAAAACATTAAAGAGTTTAATCATGTAAAAAATGCCTGCGAAATATTAGAAAAAGAATATAATATAACAATAAGTGATGATGAGATTTGTTATATTATAAAAGTATTAAAAAAATAAAAATTTTTAAAATGGAGATTTATTGTATTCAACACCCACCTGATTTATTAGGTGGGTTGTTTTAGAAACTAGAAAGTCCCAAGAATAAAAAATTATAAATCCAGTAGAAGGCTTGCTTACTATACTTAATTTATTTTATCAAAGGATAAATGCTTAGTGAATACGGAGATTTTTTGACGCTTACAAATATATCTACTATAATTTAAATAAAATTATATATTGCTATTGGAGATGAAGCAAATGAGAAAAATAATAAATAGATTTTTTTTATCATATATAGTTGTTTTATTAATACCATTAATAAGCTTAAGTATGTATAATTACTTGGAAATTAATTCAGCCTTAACAAAACAAGTAGAACAATCTCATGAAACTATAATTAAAGAGTTATCAAATTATGTGGATGAGCAATTAAAAGAACTTAATAATATTGCTATACAGTATTCGTGTATGCCTTGGGTAAAGGAAATAATGTTTATGCAGGGAGATAAATTTGATTATAGTAGAATAAATGCTGTAGAGTTAAATAACTATGTGTTAGAATTAAAAGGATATGATATAATAAATAATTTTATTAATAGTATATCAATAGTATTTCCACAGCAACAATTTGTAATATCTTCTATTGGAGTTTTAGATATGGATACTTTTTTTAATAGTATTTATAAATTAAAAAATTATGATAATCAAACATGGAATAATATATTAAATTATTATGGTAATTTTGAGATATTAGGTCCTAATAAATTTGAATATGATAATAATTCAAATGTTATTACATATATTCAACCAATTCCTTCAATAGATCAAAAAGGACATGCCTATTTAATTGCGTATATTAATTATGATGAATTAATGTCAAAACTAGATGATTTCCAGATAAGCAAAGAGTCAAGCATATTTATATTAAATAACAAAGATGAATTTATCGTAAATATAGGTAATAATGCGTTGACTAAGAATATAAAGCAAATAATCAAAAATAATTCTAATATAGCTAAAATTGATAGTAAAAAATTTTTTGTTTTTCATAAAGTTTCAAGTTTAAATAAATGGAATTATATTATTACATTGCCCTATGATTTAGTTATGAAACAAATAAACTATATGAAAAAAACTATCATAATATTTCTAATATTAATTATATTTGTAGGTGTAATACTTTCATATTGGTTAACTATACGAAACTATGATCCTATAATGGATTTAATTAATTTATTAAAGGGAAGGTTTTCGTATAAAAAAATAACTATTGGTGATGAATATGAGTTTTTAAAAAAATCTATAAATATTCTTTTAAATGAAGAAGATTTTTATAGACAGCAAACGGAACAGAACAAAATATTTGTAAGAAATGCTTATTTTATACAACTTTTAAATGGAAGTTTAAATGAAGATATAGTTTCAGATAAATTTTTAAAAACAATAGATGTAGAGTTTAAATTAAAATATTTATTAACAGTAATTTTTATATATAATAATGTTAATGGTATTAGCAAGGAGTATCAAGAAATATGTAAAAATATTGCTAAAAATTATAATAACATCATTTATTTTGTTGAATTGAATGGTACACAAAAAATAATGATAGTAAATACAGATTATTTAGATAATATTGAAGAATTTATATTAAAGATAAAGGAAATAACTGAAAATAAATTGAGAGTTGAATGTATAGTTGGAGTAGGAAACGCATATACAAATGTTAAAGAATTAATTAATTCTTTTGAAGAAGCAAAAAAATCTATAGGATATAGAATAGCTTCAAGAGAGAATACAGTTGTCTTTTTTAAAGAATTAAATTTGATAAATAATATTTACTATTATCCTATTGAAAAGGAACTTGAAATATTAAATGCGTTAAGAAGGACAAATTTTGATGAGGCTGTAAATACTATTCAAGAAATAATTTCAGTAAATATTAATAAGGAAGGGTTTAATGTAATAAATAGTGAGTATTTGTTATATGATATGATGGCAACTTTATTAAAAGCGATAAGTGATTTAAAATTAGAGAAGATTATAAGAATAGATAGAAAAAATATAAGAAATATAAATTCATTAAAAGAAATTCAAGAATATATTTGTGATTTATGTAAAGAGATATGCGAAAAAGCTTCTGAAAATAAGGAAAATACATTTGATATTTTAAAAATGAATATATTGAATTACATAAATGAAAACTATAGTAATCCTAATCTTTCTTTAGAAAGTATTAGTGAATATGTAGGTAAATCAGTCCCTTATATAAGTAAATTTTTTAAAGAACAGATAGGCTTAAATTTTTTAGATTATCTTAATCAGAAACGAATTAGTAAAGCTAAACAATTACTTAATGGACAAATGACTATTGCAGAAATAGCGAATGTAGTTGGTTATAATAGCGATATAACATTTAGGAGAGTTTTTAAAAAATATGAAAAAATGACTCCTAGTGAATATATTATAAATATGAATAGATATAAAGATGCTTAAACTATAAAGGAGAATGGTTTAAAATGAAAAAAAATAAAATTATTATATTTTTACTAATAATAATTTTAATGTTGAGTTGTGGACATGAAAAAAATAATAAAACAATTAGTTCTCAAATCAAAGGAACAGAGAAATTTATATCAAAAGAGCTTGTGACATTAGTATGGGCTACACATGAAAATTATTATGAATCTGCAAGTTTGAATAATAATCTTGAAGTATGGAATGAGATTCAAAGGAAAACAAATGTAAAAATTAAATGGGATGTATTACCTTCAAGTCAGTATGATTATGAAATGCAAATGAGACTTATTACAAATAATAATTTACTTGATTTAGTTGTAGTACCTAATTACGATCCAACTCCTTATGGTCAAGCAGGAATTTTAATACCTTTAGAAGGGTTGATAGAAAAATATGCACCAAATATAAAAAAAGTTTTTTTGAAATATCCTAGTTCAAAAGAATTAATGACTAGCGCTGATGGTCATATTTATGGACTTTCTTCTATAATTGAAGGTAGTATGGATACATTGCAGCCTACCTTTGCTATAAGAAAAGATTGGCTTCAAAAATTGCATTTAAATGAACCTGAATCAATTGAAGATTGGGTGAAAGTATTAAAAGCATTTAGAGATAAAGATCCAAATGGAAATGGAATTAATGATGAAGTACCATTTTGTAGTAATCCATTTTATTTTTCGGAAGCATTTGGACTTCAACTTATGTCTGGTAGCGATTATATAGTAAAAAATGGACAAGTAAAATATCAGTGGGCAGAACCAAATATGAAAGAATTTTTAATATTTGCAAATAAATTATATAAAGAAAGGTTAATTGATGAAAATTATTTAGGTTTGACAAGACAAATAATTAAATCAAAAGTTATAAATAATAAAGTTGGAGTTTTTGTTACATATCCAGATTGGATTATTTCTTGGCAGAAAAAATTACAATTGACAAATTGTAATGAAGCTACCTATATTCCTATATTACCACCAAAGGGATTAAATGCTGAAAGAACTTTGGATACGACAAATATTATAGATAAAAGATTTAGTGGAATAACTAAAAAGTGTAAAAATCCTATAATTGCAATAAAATTTTTAGATTATCTTTGGAGTAATGAAGGGCAAAGATATATGGCGTGGGGAATAGAAAATAAAACGTATATAATAGAAAATGGTATACCTAAGTTTACTAAATATGTAATATATAACAAAGATGGATTAGGTGTATCTGATGTATTAAGAACTGTAGGAGCATGGCCAACAATTCCGTGGGTACAACAACGAGAACAATATATACAAATGCTTTCTATACTTCCGAATTTTGAAAATTATCATATTATGATTAAGCCAATATTAAAAGAACCCTTTCCAATGCTTTTAGCTAATAAAAATGAGCAAGAAAAACTAATAAAAATAGAAACGGATATTACAAATTATAAAAATTGTATAATAAATGAATTTATTATTGGGAAAGAACCAATTAATAATTTTGATAAATATATTAATATATTAAATAATATGGGATTAAAGGAGGTTATATCAATAAAGCAGGCTCAATATGATAGATATATAAAATCAATTAATAAATAAGAGATTATATTTATAATTTTAAGAGAAACATATGCTTAATAGAAGTCTTTTAGGACAGGTTCTTGAATATAGCCAAAAGCTATTACCAGGCTTTAGAATATTTTTGACTGATGGCTCCTTAGAGATTGATAATAACGGAGCTGAGAGAGCAATAAAACCTTTTGTTCTTGGAAGAAAAAATTGGCTTTTATGTAATACACCTAAAGGAGCAAAAGCAATTGCAATTATCTATAGCATAGCAGAAACGGCTAAGGCAAATGATCTAAATGTTGAAAAGTATTTAGTTTATCTTATGGATGTGCTTTGTAATTTGGATAAGAAAGATGCAGCTACGCTGTTAAGATATATGCCTTGGTCACAAAAGAGCTTCCTTGTAAATTAAAACTTGAAAGTAAAATATTCATGAATAAAAGATAAAAATCCAGTAGAAGGCTTTACAGCTTACTCTACTGGATTTATTTTATCAAAGGATAAATGGGTAGTGAATACGGAGTTTTTTTAACGCTTACCTTACTTTTTATAAATAATTATTGACAAACGAAATCAATCGTAATAAAATGAAAATAAAAGAAAGTATTTAAAAACACAAACGAAATTAAATATAATATTCTGATAAAACCAGAAAACTTTTTAAGTAAATAGGGGGACGTATAATGTTTAGTGAAGAAAGAAAAATACAGATAATAAACCTCCTAAAAGAAAAAGGGAATATTAAGGTTACTGATTTAGCTAAAATATATGATGTTTCTGAAGTTACTATAAGGAAGGATCTTAAGGAATTAGAAGAAGAAGGACTTTTGAAAAGAGTTCATGGAGGTGCAGTTCTTAATGACAGCATAAAGTTTGAACCTACATTTTCGGAAAAATCAGACAAATATATTATTGAAAAAGAATGTATAGGGAAGAGTTCAGCAAAGCTTATAAAAGATGGAGATATTATAGCTCTTGATTCAGGAACAACTACTCTTCAAATCGCAAAAAATATAACTGCAAAAAATTTGACTGTTGTTACAAATTCTCTTGATATTGCATATGAGCTTTCTAATAAAAAAGATATAGATGTAATTGTTACTGGTGGGAATCTAAGATGGGAAACAAGAGCTTTTGTAGGTCCATTAACAGATATGGCTCTTAAAAATATAAGAGTAGATAAAGCTTTTATAGGTACAAATGGGATATCGTTGAAGTTAGGAATTACAACTCCTAATATAATTGAGGCTAATACTAAGAAAACTATAATAAGTATATCACAAGAAGTTATAGTTGTTTGTGATCATTCCAAATTTAATTCAGTTTTTTTTGCTAAAATTGCAGATATAAATGATGTGGACATTATAATAACCGATAATGGTATTGATAAGGAAATTATAAATCAATATGAAGAAGAGGGAGTAGAACTTATTATATCAAATATGGAGGTAAATAAATGATTTTTACTGTTACATTAAATCCTGCGCTTGATAAAACTCTTTGTATTCCTAACTTTAGTATTGGACAGGTTAATAGGGTTGAGTCTTTAAGAGTTGATGCAGGAGGAAAGGGAATTAATGTTTCTAAAACAATAAAAGAATTAAAAGGAGAAAGTACAGCTTTAGGATTTATTGGAGGGAAAAATGGAGGATTTATAAAAGAATACCTAGATTCTATAGAAATAAGAAACGATTTTATATGGATTAATAATGAAATAAGAACAAATATTAAAATTGTTGATACAATTAATAATACATTTACTGATATTAATGAAGCAGGACCTATAGTAAGTGAAAGGGATTTAGAAAAAATTAAGAAAAAATTATTTGATTATGTTGATGAAAATTCTGTGGTTGTATTATCAGGAAGTATACCTAATGGTTTGAAAAGTAGCACATATAAAAATATTATTCAGCATGTTCTACCCAAAAATGTTAAAATTATTCTTGATGCTGAAGGAGATGCTTTTATTTATGGAATTAAAGCTTCGCCTTATCTTGTAAAACCGAATAAGTTTGAACTTGAAAATGCGTTTGACATAAAAATTGATAATGATTTAGCACTTGTTGAAGTTTGTAGAAAAGTAGTGGCTATGGGCGTTGAATATGTGGTTGTTTCTCTTGGTGAGAATGGTTCTTTAATGGTTAGTAAAGATAAAGCTCTAAAGGCAAAAGGGTTAAAAGTAGATGTAAAAAGTACTGTTGGTGCAGGTGATTCTATGGTAGCAGCCTTAGCTCTTTCAATTGAAAAAAATTATGAAATGGATTATGCTTTAAGATTTGCAGCAGCTACAAGTACAGCCAATGTTATGACAGAAGGAACACAGACAGCTGAATATGAAGTTATAAAAAAATTAATAAATGAAATTGAGATTGAAGAAATTAATATATAAAGGAGAGAGGGAAATGAATATATCAGAAATTATGAGCGAAAAAATGATAAAGTTACAGCTTCAATCTAAAGATAAAATATCAGTTATAAAAGAACTCGTAGAGTTGCTTTATAAAAATGATAAGCTTTATGACAAGGGAAAATATATTGAAGCTGTTTTAAAAAGAGAAGAAGAATTCTCAACAGGTATTGGTATGGGAATTGCTATACCTCATGGAAAGAGTAGTGCAGTTAAAGAACCAGCTTTAGCATTTGGGAAAAGTGTGGAAGGAATAGATTATGGGGCACTAGATGGTAAGCCTTCAAATTTTTTCTTTATAATTGCAGTACCAGAAAATTCAAATGATGAACATTTGAGACTTTTAAGTCAAATATCAAGAAAACTTATGCATAGTGAAGTGAGAGAAAAGCTTCTTAAAGCAAATAAACCAAGTGAAGTGATTGATGCTCTTAAATAATGTAAATAAAGTAAAAATATAAAGGGGGAAAATATTTATGAAAATTGTGGCTATTACATCTTGCCCAACAGGTATAGCTCATACTTATATGGCTGCAGAATCTCTGGAAATTGCCGCTAAAGAAATGGGGATTGATATTAAAGTTGAAACACAAGGCTCTGTAGGAGCAGAAAATGAGTTGACAGAGAAAGATATTAAAGAAGCTAATGCTGTAATAATTGCAGCTGATACAAAAGTATCAAAAGAAAGGTTTATGGGGAAATATATAATTGAAGTAGGTGTGCAAGAAGCTATAAAAAATCCTAAAGAACTTATTGAAAGAGCAAAAACTGCAAAGGTTATTGATAATGATTTTGTTGAAGAAGTTAATAAAATTAAAGAACAGAGAAAAGCAGAAACTAAAGGACCTTATAAACATCTTATGACAGGGGTATCTTTTATGATTCCTTTTGTTGTTGCAGGAGGAATAATAATTGCATTGTCCTTTGCTTTTGGTATTAACGCATTTAAACAAGAAGGAACTTTACCAGCTACGTTAATGCAAATTGGAGGTAGTTCTGCTTTTGCATTAATGATTCCAATATTATCAGGTTATATTGCTTATTCTATTGCTGATAGACCTGGTCTTGTTCCTGGCATGATTGGTGGAATGCTTGCTTCCTCAAGTGGTTCTGGATTTATAGGAGGAATAATAGCAGGATTTACAGCTGGATATTTTGTTAATTTCTTAAAGAAAATAATTAAACTTCCAAAAACTTTTCAAGGTTTAATGCCTGTTTTAATATTACCCTTATTATCAACTCTTATTATAGGACTCTTTATGATTTATATTATTGGGAAACCTGTTTCAGCGATTAATAATGGTATGACTGTATGGCTTAAGAATTTAAGTGGAACTAACTCTGTGCTTCTTGGAATTATTCTTGGACTTATGATGGCATTTGATATGGGAGGTCCTGTTAATAAAGCAGCATATACTTTTGGTGTTGCAACATTATCAAGTGGTCAGCCGTCTATGATTATGGCAGCAGTTATGGCAGCAGGAATGACTCCGCCACTTGGACTTGCTCTTGCTACAATAATAGCAAAAAATAAATTTACTGCTCAAGAAATTGAAGCTGGTAAAACGGCATGGGCGTTAGGGATTTCATTTATAACAGAAGGAGCAATACCTTTTGCAGCTGCAGATCCAATAAGGGTAATTCCTTCTATAATGATAGGTTCAGCTGTTACAGGGGCATTAAGTATGATTTTTAAATCTGCACTTACTGTTCCTCATGGAGGAATATACGTTCTTGCAATTCCCAATGCGATAACTAATTTAAGTTTATATATTATAGCAATAGCCACAGGTACGATTATAACAGCGTTATTAATATCAATTTTAAAAAAAGAATGCAGGTAATTAAATGTCTAACTTCTTAAATATTTTATATATAAACTTGCATTAGTTCAGATGAAATATTTTAATAAACGTAAAAAGTGTTTTTATTCAGAATCTTTGAAAACTATATTTTTAAAAGGTTCTGAATATTTTTTTGTTTCTTTCTATCTTATCATTTAATTTATTTTATGATTTTTCAGAATATAATAACTGAAATAATATTTATTTAGATTTGTGTATTTTAAAATCTTTTTTGTTATATTCATATTTACCAAGTAAAGCATATTTATTTTATGCTAATAGAATTTAATATAGTATTTAATTATATTATCTATAAAATTATTAATTAATCTTTGTGGTATATATTAATATTATTTTTATATTTTATTAGAAAACTTATAAAATTGATTTAACATATCGTAATTTTTGTAGAATAGAGATATATTAAGTTAATTTTTGTTTATATTTTTAAAATTATAAAAATTGTATGACAAAAATAAAAAAATGCATGTTTCGAAATATAAATAAAATTATTATAATTCATTTAAAAGAGGCTGAATTTTCAGCTTAAAAATAAAAAAGGAGGAATAAAAAATGAAATCCAAAAAAATCTTATATTTACTTTTGGTACTTATCCTATTATCAACATTTTTGTCAGGATGTAGAACAAAAGATACTTCTTCAGATCAATCACAAAAAGATAAAAATAAAATTGCTACATTATCTTATGCTGTATGGGATAAAAATCAAGAACCTGTTATGCGCAAACTTGCTGAAGAATTTGAAAAAACACATCCTAATGTTAAAATTAAGGTTCAGCTTACACCATTTAGACAATACTGGACTAAACTTGAAACAGAAGCTAATGGTGAAAATGTACCAGATGTATTTTGGATACAAGGTCCTCGTTTCCAAAAATATGCTAAAGCAAAATTATTAATGCCATTAACAGATAGAATTAAAAAGGATAATATTGATTTAAATAATTATCCACAGTCCTTAATAGATTTATATACTTATAAAAATGATATTTATGCAATTCCAAAAGATTGGGATACTACAGCACTTTGGTATAATAAGAAAATTTTTGATGATGCTAAAGTACCATATCCTACAGATTCATGGACTTGGGATGATTTAAGGGCTGCAGCAAAAAAACTCACAGATAAATCTAAAGGAATTTATGGAATTGCGGCACCTCAAGAAGATCAGCAAGGATATTATAATACAATTCCTCAATGTGGAGGATTTATAATATCAGAAGATGGGACAACATCAGGTTATGATAAGCCAGAATCAATAGAAGGAATAAAATGTTGGATTGATTTAATAAAAGATGGTTCATCTCCTACATCGAAACAGTTGGCTGATACACAACCTTCTAATTTATTCGAATCTGGTAAATTAGCAATGGTATTTCAAGGTTCATGGATGATACCTGAATTTACCAAAAACGAATATTTGAAAGATAAAGTAGATTTAGTTGTAATGCCTAAAATTAAAAAGAGAGTTGCAGTAATCCATGGGCTTGGTAATGCAATATATTCAAAAACCAAACATCCAGATGAGGCATGGGAATTTGTTAAATATTTAGGTAGCAAAGAAGCAAATGAAATTGTTGCAAAATCAGGAGTAGTTATTCCAGCATATAAATCTGTACTTCAAATTTTTATAGATGCTAATAAAGGATATAATGTAAAAGCTTACGTCGATGAGCTTGAGTATTCGTATATGTATCCACATTCAGTTGATACAGCTAAATGGAACCAAATTGAACTTAAATATTTCACACAAGTTTGGAATTTCCAAATGTCCCCAGAGGATGCATGTAAAAAAATAGCTGAAGAAATGAACGAAGTTCTAAGAAATGAGAAAAAATAATATGATTTTATATTTTAATTATAGTTTTATATGAAGAAAAAATATTTTTTAAAATAAATTATATTGTAATAAAATATGATTTTGCATCTCTCCTTAGAATTTTAAGGAGAGATGCAAAAAAATACTATTATTTTGAAACTTTATTTAATGAAAGGAGGATGTAAATGTATTTAAAACTTAAAGAAAGAGCTAATATACCAAAATTAGAAAAGTCTAAAAAATATAATACAATGAAAAGTAAAAAAATCAACGATTATTTTTGGGGCTATTTAATGATACTTCCGACAGTCGGTGGTCTAACAATTTTTTATATATATCCTTTTTTTAAAACTTTATTTTATAGTTTTACTGATTTAGGAACATTTGGTGAATATTCAATAGTTGGTATTTCAAATTATATAAGATTATTTAGTGATACGGAAGTATGGATGTCTTTAAAAAATACACTTATGTTTACAATTATATCTGTACCGATAAGTATTTTTCTTTCGATAGTAGTAGCAACATTGTTAAATTCCAAAATAAAAGGACTAACTATATATAGAACTTTATATTTTTTACCTGCAGTTACTATGCCTGCTGCTATTGCTATGGTTTGGAAATGGCTTTATAACTATGATTATGGATTAATAAATTATATATTATCAAAGTTTGGAATTGAAAAAATATATTGGGTTAGCGATCCTAAAATTGCTTTATATTCTATTATTGCAATATCAGTTTGGAGTAGCGTAGGCTACAATATGGTTATATTTTTAGCAGGAATACAAAATATTTCAAGTACTTATTATGAAGCGGCAGCAATTGATGGAGCAAATTCTATTAATCAATTTTTTAAAATTACTATACCTCTTTTAACACCAACTATATTTTTTGTTATGGTAATGTCTTTAATAGGTGCATTTCAAGTTTTTGATTATATTTTTATGATAATAGGAACTAGTAATCCCGCTTTAAAAAATACTCAATCAGTTGTATATCTTTTTTATAGAAGTGCATTTGAATTAGGTGAAAAAGGATATGCATCCGCTATTGCTATAATGTTATTTGTAATAATAATGTTAATTACTATTGTTCAATTAAAATTACAGAAAAAATGGGTTAATTATTAATGTGGGGGGGATGTAAATGAAGAAAGATGTTCATAAATTTAAATTAAATTATTCTAAAATATTAGTTCATTTAATCTTGATTTTAGGAGTAATTTTTACTATAACACCTTTTTTGTGGATGATTCTTACATCATTTAAAACATTAACAGAATCAACTATGATTCCCCCAATTATAATACCTAAAAGGTTTTGTTTTGAAAATTATAAAGATGCAGTATCAACTCTTCCTTTTTTAACATTTTATAAAAATACTATTATCTCTACTATTGCTAAAACTGTTGGACAAGTTATCTTATGCTCAATGGCAGCATATTCATTTGCAAGAATAGAATTTCCTGGAAGAGATATTATTTTTATATTAATTCTATCTGTATTAATGGTACCAGGACAGATATTTCTTTTACCTCAGTATATTATTATTAAAAAACTTGGGCTTTTAAATACCATTGGTGCTTTAATATTGCCAGGTTTGTTTAGTGCCTTTGGAACGTTTTTGTTAAGACAGTTTTTTATGACTATTCCTAAAGAACTTGAGGAAGCTGCAATTTTGGATGGATGTAATCACTTTAGAATTTACTGGAATATTATGATGCCTTTAGCAAAGCCGGGATTAACTGCTTTGGCTATATTTACTGCATTATGGAGTTGGAATGACCTTTTGTGGCCGTTAATAGTTAATACATCAAATGAAAAAATGACTTTGTCTGCAGGATTGGCATCATTGCAAGGACAGCATCTAACTAATTTCCCAGTTCTTATGGCAGGATCAGTTTTAGCAATATGGCCAATGATTGTACTTTATATAATATTCCAAAAGTCATTTGTGGAAGGTATAGCTTTAACAGGTACAAAAGGTTAATTCTTAATAGAAAGGAGCTAAAAAATGAAAAGGTACAAAATTGGTATAATTGGGACTGGAATGAGGACTATGTTTTTAGTAAATGAAATTTTAAAAAAAAATGAATTTGAAATAGTTGCTTTATCTGATGTATCAAATAAAAACATGGAGCTTTTGTGCTCAAGATATAATTTAAAATTAGATAAATATACTGATTATAAAGAACTTTTAAGTAGAAAAGATATTGACGCAGTTATAATTTGTAGTCCTGATTATTATCATGAGGAGCAAGCAATAGCTGCTTTAAGCTTGGGAAAACATGTTTTTTTAGAAAAGCCTATAGCAATAACAAAAGAAGGAGCTTTAAGAGTACTAAAGAAAAGAGATGAAAGTAATAAAATTTTGATTGTTGGATTTGTTCTTAGGTATAATAAACTTTATAAAAAAATGAAGGAATTAATACAAAATGGCATAATTGGTGAGCTAAAAACAGGATGGGTTCTTCATTCAGTAGGGGCAGCAAGTGATTGGTATTTTCATGATTGGCATGGTACTATGAAAAATACAAATGGATTATTACTTCAAAAAGGAAGTCATGATTTTGATATTATTAATTGGGTTGTTAATTCAAAGTTAAAAAAGATTGTGGCATTTGGAAGCAGAGACTTTTTTGGAGGTAATAAGCCTGATAATCTAATTTGTGAAGAATGTAAAGAAAAAACAATATGTACAGAAGCTATAAAACCGAGATATATAACTTGGGAAAAAGCTAATGGTGAAAAAACTAATGTGCATTATAATGTTTGGAGAAATCAATGTGCCTTTAGAAATGAAATAGATGTTTTTGATAATCATCAGGTTTTGCTAGAATATAATAATGGTGTAAAAGTGAGTTATATGGAGTGCCATTATACACCAGATGATAACAGAGAATATATATTTATTGGTACAAAAGGTAAATTAAAATTAGATGATGCTAATAATACTATTACGGTGCAGATAAGAAATAATATGTATGATAGAAATGAAAATATTGTATATAAAAATTTACAAGAAAATGATGGCCATGGTGGAGGAGATGAGCATATATTAGATGCTTTTATTGAAGCAATGAATACTGGTATACAACCTGAAGCAGGAGGAGAAGCTGGTTTGAAGGCAATGCAAGCAGGTATTTTAGCTTATGAATCTATAAAAAAGTTAAAAATTATAAATTTATGATTTAATGGGAGGCAGGTTTATATGAAGAAAGGTATAAATATTTGGGCATTTGATAATAAGAAGACTATTGAAGAAAGTATTATATTGGCTAAAAAAGCAGGATTTGATGGTATAGAACTTGCTCTAGATGAAACAGGAGAATTAAGTTTAAATACTGATAAAGCGAATATTTTAAGAATTAAAAATATTGCTGAAGAAAATAATATAGAAATATGTAGCTTGGCTACAGGATTATATTGGAAGTATTCAATTACAAGCGAAAATAAAAAAATAAGAGAAAAAGCAAAGGATATAGTAAAAAAACAGCTTGAAATAGCATCTATGATAGGGGCAAATGCAATACTTGTTATACCAGGTATTGTAGGAGCAGATTTTATTAAAGATTGTGAAATTGTGAGTTATGATAAAGTATACGAATATTCTTTAGAAGCTTTTCAAGAATTAAAAAGATACGCTGAAGATTTAAAAGTGAATATTGCTCTTGAAAATGTTTGGAATAAATTTTTATTATCGCCTCTTGAAATGAGAGATTTTGTAGATAAAATAGGAAACAACTATGTTGGTGTATATTTAGATATAGGTAATGTTGTATATACAGGATATCCAGAGCAATGGGTTTCTATCTTAAATAAAAGAATTAAAAAAATTCACTTTAAAGATTTTAAAAGAAGTATTGGTAATATTAATGGATTTGTTGATTTATTATCTGGTGATGTTAATTATCCTAATGTTATTAGAAGTTTAAGACAAATTAATTATAATGATTATGTTATTGCTGAAGTATTTCCTTATAAATATTTTTCTGAACAGATTGTTTATAATACTTCTAATGTTATGGATACAATTTTGCATTCAAATGATTAGTTATAAAGATAATATTAAAAGGGGGAATATATATGTTAAAGGTAGGACTTATAGGAATAGGATTTATGGGAAGAGGACATTTGGATAATTATATTAGGTTAGAAAGTGAAGGATATCCTGTAAAGCTTGTTGCTATATGCGATATTGATAAAGAAAAATTTGAGGGTAAATTTGTAAAAGGGAATATTGATGTTGGTAATAATAAATATGATTTTTCTAAATATAATTTATATACTGATATAGATGAAATGCTTGATAAAGAAGAACTTGATTATGTTGATATTGCCCTTCCTACATATTTACATGCAGAAGTATCTATTAAAGCATTGAATAAAAAATTACATGTTTTATGTGAAAAGCCAATGGCATTAACTTCAGATGAATGTTTAAAAATGATAGAAGCTGCTGAAAAAAATAATAGAAAATTAATGATTGGACATTGTTTGAGATTTTGGCCTCACTATGAATGTTTAAAAGAATATGTGGATAATAAAAAATTAGGTAATGTATTAAGTGCTTATTTTTATAGAGGTGGAGGTACACCATTATGGTCATATCAAAATTGGTTGCTCAATAAAGAAAAAAGTGGGGGTGCAATGCTCGATCAACATATACATGATGTTGATACAATAAATTGGATATTTGGTATCCCTAAAGCAGTTTCAACTATTGGAAAGGTTATTTTTGAAAATAGTGGGTATGATGCTTTGTCTACAAACTATATTTATGATTCTGGAGTTGTTATAAATTCTCAAGATGATTGGGCTCTAAATGGAGATTATGGATTTAAAATGTTATATAGAGTAAATTTTGAAAAAGGTAATATGATTTATGAAGGAGGAAAGTTGATTATTAATCCCAATGATAGTAAATCATATATTCCTGAATTGCCTAATGAAAATGGATATTATAGAGAAATTAAATATTTTATTGATTGCATTATAAACAATTTACCTATTGAAAAAGCACCTCCAATTTCTTCCTATCAATCTGTATGTATAGTTGAATCTGAAAAAGCATCAGCTGATGAAAATGGAGCTTTGAAAAATGTTATCATTAAATAAAGGAGATGTGAAAGATGAATATAGGAATAGTTCAAAATTTAATTCCAGATTTAGAACAGGATTTTAAAAAACTTAAGGATTATGGATTCCAATCTTGTCAACTTGTATGTTGGAATAAAGAATTAATGACAGATAACATTGCTGATAGGATTAATAAAGTTAAAGAAGAATTATCAATAGAAATAACTGCATTTTGGTGTGGATGGTCAAAGCCTGCTGTATGGGATTTTTATGAAGGACCTATAACTTTAGGAATAGTTCCTACAGCTTATAGAGCAATAAGAACAGATGAAATTATAAAAGGTTCTGATTTTGCTAAGAAAATAAATGTAAAAAATATAGTAACTCATGTAGGGTTTATACCTGAAGATCCTAATGATGAAAAATATAAAGGAACTTTAAGTGCTATTAAATTAATTGCTAAGCACTGTAAAGATAATGGTCAAAATTTTTTATTTGAAACAGGTCAAGAAACACCTATTGTTTTGTTAAGAACAATTCAAGATATAAATTTAGATAATATAGGGATAAATTTTGATCCTGCAAATTTATTGCTTTATGGAAAAGCTAATCCTATTGATGCTGTTGATATACTTGGTAAGTATATAATGGGAGTACATGCTAAAGATGGTGAATATCCAACAGATGGTTATAATTTAGGTAAAGAGAAACCTATTGGAAAAGGAAGAGTGAATTTTAATGTACTTATAAAAAAGCTCAAAGAATATGGATATGATGGCTCAATTACTATTGAAAATGAGATGAACGATGAAAAACAGTTGACATATATTTTAGAATCCAAAGAGTTTTTAGAGAAAATAATAAATTCTATATAGGTATCAAAAATATAATAAAATTATGAGTTTTTAAATCTTAAACTATAATAATAAATATAAAATACTCAAAAAGATTTTGTAAGAAATAAAAAGCAATTAAAATTTATTTTTTTAATTTATTGATTTTTGGATATATATTGTACTTTATTAATATAAGTGAGTAACTATTTTAAATAACTTTTACTTATTTCATTAGCATCCTTTCTTTTTTACTTGTATCAAAATTATTATAAGAAAGGATGTTTTTATTATGCAAATTTTTTCTATAATAATTTCTGGTAAGAATAGGGGAATAACCAATCTATAATAATTTTGGGCAAATTTAAGTAAAATAACGTGCTACTGCACTTAAAATTTTTTAACTATTAATTTCTGATAAAAGGTTTTTATGTATTACTCTTATAAATATTGGTGAGCTTTTAAAAAATTTCACTGATGATTTAAAGAAATTTATAGTAATATTTTGCAGCAAGAGATTACAGAAATGGGAAAATATTATTAAGATTTCTTATTATAAGTAAATTTAATGATTAAATAAAGTATGTTAAAAATACATTAAAATATTTTGAAATTGATGAGGTTAATGGTATAATATTATTGAGAAAAAGTTATAATTTTATATACATAATTTAATCATTAAATAAAGTAAGGTGAAAAGATGGATTTTCAAACTGCGGATAAGGCATTTATAAGAGAAATAAACAAATCAACTATATTAAAGGTTATAAGGGAAAAAGGGCCAATATCGAGGGCTGATATTGCAAAACTCACAGGACTCAATCCTGCTACAGTAACAAATAATGTAAACATATTATTAGAGGCAAAGATTATTACAGAAACAGGTATCGGAGATTCAAACGGAGGGAGAAAACCAATACTTCTTGAACTAAACAAGGACGCCTTTTATGCAATAGGCGTTGACATGGGACTTAAAAGGGCAAGGGCAGCAGTAATTAATCTTTGCGGAGAAATAATAAAGAGCATAGATATTTCCTATGGAAATTCAATAGATAAAGATGGCGTTATAAAAAGTATTATTGAATTAGTTCATATCATTTTAAATGAAAGTAATATAGCTAAAAACAAGATATTAGGGATAGGAATCGGAGTGCATGGAATTGTAAACCCTGATGCGGGAATATCTATATATGCACCTAAATTTGGGTGGAGAGATGTTGCAATAAAAGATATATTTGAGAGAGAATTTGAAATGCCTGTACTTATAGACAATGACGTTAGGGTTATGGCACTTGGAGAGAAATGGTTTGGAAATGCAAAATCAGCAAAGGATTTTGTATTTATAAACGTTGGAAGCGGAATAGGTTCAGCTATAGTTATAAATGGAGAAATTTATAAGGGGAGCTTATATGGTGCTGGAGAGATAGGACATATAAGCATAGCTGAAAACGGTCCTAAGTGCAACTGTGGAAATTTTGGTTGCCTTGAGGTTATGGCTTCAGGCACTGCCCTTGAAAAAAAGGTTATGCTTGATATAAATCTTGGAAAGGAGAGTATAATTCCAAAACTTATAGGAGATGACTTGTCAAAAATAACCGGAGAGATTATTTATGAAGCTGCAAAGCTTAATGACAAATTAGCATTAGATGCTCTTTATGATGTAGGAAGCTATTTAGGCTATGCAGTTTCAAATTTAATAAACATATTAAATCCCGATCTTATAATAATCGGAGGAGGAGTAGCGAGGGCAGGTGATTTTGTATTAAAGCCTCTTTGCGATACAGCCCATAGAAAATCAATGAAACATCTTTCACAAAGGGTTAGAATACTTCCTTCTTATTTAAATGAAAACTGCGGCATTATAGGTGCTGCTACTTTAATACTTAATGATTTATTTGAAGGTTCTCAAAAATAAACACTTAAAATTGATTTTAGGAGGAGTTTATATGTCAGAATTAAGATGGAATCCGCTTTTAAGAACATGGACTATGGTAGCCTCAAATAGGCAGCAAAGACCTAATATGCCAAAGGACTGGTGCCCATTTTGCAAAGGCTCTGGGAAAGTTCCCGATGACTATGATGTTTACTGCTATAACAACGACTTTCCAGCCTTAACTTTAAATCCTGAAAAACCTGATGTTGAAGGAAGCGAGCTTTATAAGGTAGCGGAAAACTACGGAAAATGTGAGGTAATTTTATATTCCCCAGAGCACAATAAAACCCTTCCGCAGCTTTCGATAGAGCATATTGTGAAGCTGATAAATCTTTGGACCGAAAGATATGAGGAACTTTCAAAGGATAAAAAGATATAGTACATATTCGAATTTGAAAACAGAGGAGAAGAGGTTGGAGTTACAATGCCTCATCCCCATGGACAGCTCTATGCCTATTCCTTTTTACCTCTTAAGATAAAGGAGGAGCTTGATAGCTGCAAGGAATACTACAGTAAAAAAGGAAGATGCATGATATGCGATATGAACAGAGAAGAAAAAGAATTTAAAGAAAGGGTAATTGCTGAAAACGACAGCTTTATTGCGTATATACCATTTTTTACTGATTATCCATACGGAGTATTTATTGTAAGCAAAAACCATAAAGGCAATTTTACTGAATTTACTGATATTGAAAAACTTCATCTTGCTGAAATTTTAAAGGGAATTACTGGTGCCTTTGATAAACTCTTTGACAGACTCTTTCCCTATATGATGTGCATACATCAAACCCCTGTAAACTGTAACGAATATGAGGATTCAAAGGATTATTATCATTTTCATATAGAATTTTATCCACCCCTTAGAGATAAGAACAGGATAAAGTTCTATGCATCATCGGAGATGGGAGCATGGGCTGCATGCAACCCGTTATCTGTTGAAGAAACTGCTAAAACTTTAAGGGAAGCTTATGAAAGGTAGGGATAGTATGATAAAATTAGATTATTTAAAAGAAAAGTTTTGTGAAAGTTTTGGAAACGGCGGAGAAGTACTTTGCTTTTTTTCACCGGGTAGGGTAAACTTAATAGGAGAGCATATAGACTATAACGGTGGATATGTTTTCCCGGGAGCATTAAGCCTTGGAATATACGGGGCGTTAAGATATAGAGATGATAACACTGTAAGATTAAAATCCTTAAATGCTCCTGAATATGTAACCTTTAATCTTAATGAAAACATAGAATATAAAAGTGAGGACGGATGGGGAAATTATCCTAAGGGAGTTATAAGGTACCTTTTACAAAAGGGATATACTCTTAAAGGTTGTGATATACTCTATGTAGGGGATCTTCCAGATGGGGCAGGGCTTTCATCCTCTGCTGCAATTGAAGTCTTAACAGGATACATGATGCTTTATGCAAGTTTAAAAAATGATATAGACAGAGTTAAACTTTCCCTTATGTGTCAGGAAGTTGAAAATAAATTTATAAAGGTAAACTGTGGAATTATGGATCAATTCTCAGTTGCTATGGGAAGGGAAAACAGTGCCATTCTTCTTGACTGCAACAGCCTGAATTATAAATATATACCCTTTGTTATGGACAAATACAGCCTTGTTATTATGAACACTAACAAAAAAAGGGAACTTGCTGATTCAAAGTATAATGAAAGAAGGGCAGAATGTGAAAAGGCCCTTGAGATTATAAGACAAAGCAAAGAGATTTCAAATCTTTGTGAGGCGAAAATTGAAGATGTATTAAGCTTAATAAAGGATGAAACGCTTCTTAGAAGAGCAAGGCATGTTGTAAGCGAAAATAACAGGGTTTTAGAAGCGGTTGAAGTTTTAAATAAGGGAGATATTAAAGAATTTGGGAAACTTTTAAATGCTTCCCACAAGTCCTTAAAGGAAGATTATGAGGTAACAGGATTTCATCTCGATACAATAGTTGAGGCGGCTCAAAGCTTTAAAGGATGCGTAGGTGCGAGAATGACAGGGGCAGGTTTTGGAGGATGTGCTATTGCTATTGTTGAGAATGAGAAAATAGATGAGTTTAAAGATTATGTTTCAAATTATTATTCAAATAAAACTAAAATTACCCCAAGCTTTTATGTGAGTGTTATAGGCGATGGTGTTAAATTTTTAGGTTAGAATGTAAGGAGGGTTAAAAATGAACGTTCTTATAACAGGGGGTGCGGGTTATATTGGCTCACATACTGTAAGGCTTCTTCAAAGGATGGGCAAAAACGTTGTAGTTTATGATAACCTTTCAACGGGGCACAGGGATGCTGTAAAGCAGGGAGTATTTGTTAAGGGAGATATATTTGACAGCGAACTTTTGGAGGATACAATAAAAAGATATTCTATAGATTCAGTTGTACACTTTGCAGCCTTCAGCCTTGTTGGAGAGTCTATGGAAAAGCCTGAAAAATATTATAAAAACAATGTTATGGGTACTTTAAACCTTCTTGATGTAATGCTAAAAAACGATGTTAAAAGACTGGTGTTCTCATCAACGGCAGCTGTATATGGAGAGCCTGAGAGAATACCAATAACTGAGGATATTTCTAAAAACCCGACTAACATATACGGAAAGACTAAGCTTATTATGGAAAACGCTATGGAGGATTATTCAAAGATATTAGGTTTAAAATATATAGCCCTCAGATATTTTAATGCCTGTGGTGCTGATGAGGATGGAGATATTGGAGAAGATCACAATCCTGAGAGCCATCTTATTCCTTTGGTTTTAAAGACCTGCCTTGGAATCAAAGACTCAATTAAAATATTTGGAGAGGATTACCCAACGGAGGATGGAACCTGTGTTAGAGACTATATACATGTAAACGATCTTGCACAGGCACATTATCTTGCCCTCGAGGCACTTTATGAAGGCAAGAAATCTAACGTTTATAACCTTGGAAATGGAAATGGATTTTCGGTTAAGGAGATAATAAAATCTGCTGAGAAGGTAACAGGAATTACAATTAATAAAGAAGTTACAGGGAGAAGAGCAGGGGATCCTGCAGTTTTAATCGCAAGTTCTGAAAAGATTGCAAAGGAGCTTAATTGGAAACCTAAGTATACTAACGTTGAAGATATTATTGCAACAGCTTGGAAGTGGCATAAAAACCATCCTGAAGGATATAAAAAATAATTATTTTAATATAATAAAAGGACATTCATCGTCTAATTCTATAAGAGGACTTTGAATGTCCTTTTATTATAAAATGCTTATGCAGCGAAAAATAAGCTCAATCAGGAAGATAAGGTTTTAAATTATTTTTTCTTTATTTTAAAAATATACTCTGGAGTAGTTTTGTCTATAACTTTAAATGTATATCCTTTATCTTTATAATACTTTATTATATTGGGAAGAGCGCCTATTGTGTTTTTGTTAACTTTGCCACTGTGTAAAAGAAGTATTATTTTCTTTGGAGGATTTTTAAACTTTGTAGCGTTTTTATATATAGTTGAGGGACTAGCAGAAGGGTTAGTTCCATCCTCTCCAGATAAATTCCAATCATATATTTTAAAATTTAAATCATGAAGTTTATTAAGAAGCTGTGCATCAAGATTATTCTTGCTGCCACCTGGAAACCTTATTATATTTGGTGAAATTCCAATTACATCTTTAATATTCTTCTGGGTTTTTATCATCTCTTCTATAAATATTTCATTCTTTGAATAGATTTTTTTGTAGTTATGAGAATAGCTATGAAGGCCTATGCTGTGTCCTTCGCTGTATATTCTTTTTAAAATATCCTCATTCCCGGGGATTTCTTTACCTACGATAAAGAATGTAGCCTTTATATTTTTCCCTTTTAATATGTCTAAGATTTTTGAAGTTACTTTGCTAGGACCATCATCAAAAGTAAGATAAATTACTTTGTCAAAAGTTATGTTATCTGTTTTTTTGCCAGTCTTAACTTTTTGTACAGTGTTTGATATTTGAGGTGTATTTTTAATTGTTTTATTATCAGATTCCTTTTTATTGCAACTAATAAAAAACATAATTAAACATATTAATATTAAAAATATAATTCTTTTTTTCAACATTGTCACCCTTTTCAAAGCGTATATAATATATTTTATACAATTATTTATGATATTATTATGTTTAAATTTCTTTATTATCTATTTTAATTAATAGCTTAATTAAGGAAAATATTATAAAAAAGTGGAGCTGTCATACTAAAAGATTTTCACACAATATATTGTAGTGCTTATTCTTAGTGCGATAGCCCCATTTAAAATATTTTTATTTAATTATAAATTTTTTACTTTTTCTCACTATCATAATCAAGAACCATCTGTGCAATATTTGTACAGTGGTCTCCAACCCTTTCAAGATTGCTTATTATATCAAGAAAAACTGTACCGCTTGCGGGATAACAAATTCCCTGGTTTAGTCTTTCTATGTGATCTTTTCGGAGTTGCTTTTCCATTGAGTCGATTTCGTTTTCTATATTTAATACTTTTTTTGCAGAATCAAAATTAAAGTTTTCTAATGCATCTATACTTAAATTTATGGCAGTTTTAACTGTGCTTATCATATCGTTAAGCTGTTGTATTGCTGCATTAGAAAAATTAAGCTTTTTGTTTATTTTATATTGAGCAAATTCAGAGAGGTTGTCTGCATGATCTCCAATTCTTTCAATGTCGTTTACAACATGATAAAGAGAACTTACAATGCTCGATTGATAATCTGAGAGAGATGTTTTTGATAGTGAAATCATAAAGGCTGTAATTTCCCTATCGAGAAAATTAATAATTTCTTCAACCTCTTGAACCTGTGCTATTTTCTTTTCATCTTCATTTATGAAAGCTTCAAAAGCTTTTGTTATGTTATCAGATGCAAGTTTTCCCATTCTTACAAGTTCTTTTATAACCTGACCAACAGCAATTGATGGTGTTTCAAGAAGCCTTGAATCAAGGTATTTAAGTACCATAACATCTTCTTTTTCGTCTTTTCCAGGAACGAGTTTGTTTACAAATTGTACAAGAATTGCTATAAATGGAGCTTGTATAAATGTGTTAGTTACATTAAATAAAGTATGGGCATTTGCAATTTGCCTTTTTATATTTCCTCCAAATAAAGGTATTATATATAAAACTAGTTTAAATGCAATCATAAATATGACTGTTCCTATAATATTAAATGTTACATGAATTAGTGCAGCTCTTTTGGCATTTTTGTTTGTACCTATACTTGCGAGAAGAGCTGTTACACAAGTTCCTATGTTATCACCAAAAAGTATTGGAAGGGCAACACTAAGAGGCAGAGCATTAATACCTGCAAGGGTTTGGAGTATACCTATTGTTGCACTGCTGCTTTGAACTGTAGCTGTCATTCCAAGACCTACTAAAATGCCCATAATAGGGTGTTTACCAAGGGTTAATATTAGGTTTCTAAAACTCTCGTTTGAACTTAAAGGTTTCATAGAAGTTTCCATTAAAGACATGCCTACAAATAGAATACCAAAACCTAATATTATTTCTCCTATATCTTTGTTTTTCTTTTTCTTTGAGAATATAACCAGTCCAGCACCGATTGATAATATAAGTGGAGCAACATCAGTAAGTTTAAAGGCTATAAGCTGTGCTGTCATTGTAGTACCGATATTAGCACCCATAATAATTCCTGCTGCTTGATAAAGATTCATAAGTCCTGCATTAACAAAGCCAACTGTCATAACTGTAGTTGCACTAGAACTTTGAATAATTGCTGTAACACCTGCACCTGCAAGTATAGCCAAAATTTTGTTGCTTGTTATGGTTTCAAGTATTTTTTTTAGTTTTTCTCCAGCTGCCTTTTGAAGACCATCTCCCATAAGTTTCATTCCGTAAACGAAAAGACCGAGTCCTCCTAAAAGCAGGAAAATCATCTTTAAATTCATACAACTCCCCCATATCTGATGTTATCTTTGTGTTAAATAACCACACAATATTTAATTATATTATATAAATGTTAAATCTGTGTTAAATTATAAAATTTTTTGTAGAATTATTGTATTTTTAGGTAGAAGTAAAATATGGGAATGTTTCCTTCGTTTGATTATTCTAAGAGTTTTGAATCGAGGAATTATGTAATAGATTATGTTATAAAAGAGAAAAAGCATACCCCTTTTAGACATATTATTCCATATTAAAACATGTTTAATACTTACTATGATAATATTAAAAAATATCAGCAATTTGTAAAAAGCAGAAGGCTTAATGCCATTACAACCATTCCGGAAATGAGTCCATAAACTGATAGATGATGTTCTCCGTATTCTTGTGCTGCTGGTAGAAGCTCATCAAAGGATATAAAAACCATTATTCCAGCGACGATTCCAAAGATTATTCCAAAGGTAACATTGTTTAAATATCTTAAAAGAAATATATATCCTATTAAACCTCCGATGGGTTCTGAAAGACCAGATAAAAATGAATATAAAAAAGCTTTTTTCCTGCTACCTGTTGCATAATAAAGAGGCATTGAAACAGCTATGCCTTCTGGTATGTTATGTATTGCAATTGCAGCTGTAATAGGAAGCCCAAGATGAATACTTTTTAATGATGCTGCAAAGGTTGAAATACCTTCAGGAAAATTATGTATTGCAATTGCCACAGCTGTCATTATTCCCAACTTTAAAAGCTGGCTATTGCTATCGATATCCTTAATATCTTCAACTTTATGAACAGTATGGGGATTTTCAAAAGATGGAACGAATTTATCAATAAGTGTAATTAATAACATTCCTCCAAAGAAGGATAATACGCATATCCAATTTCCTAGTATAATTCCTTTTTCCTTTACAAGCATATCCCTCGAATTTTGAAGTATCTCAACGAAGGAAACATAAATCATAACACCTGCTGAAAATCCTAAGGATATGGATAGATATTTTTTGTTTGTCTTTTTAGTAAAAAATGCAAGAGCGCTTCCAATACCTGTTGAAAGACCTGCTAATAATGTTAGTAAAAATGCAATAGATACTGAACTTTTCCACATAATATAGCCCCCACTAGTGATGAATTATATACTATGATAATGAAAAACATTATCATAGTATATAATAGCATATGATTTTATAAAGTGAAATATTTTAAAGAATGTAATATTATAATATTAAACAGATTAAACTTTAGATTATGAGAATGGGGGATTGAAATGCAAAAGTGGGGAAGAAGTTATTATTTTAAAAGAAATAAAAATAATATATTTCATCTTTTTAAGTTTTATTTTTTATTTTTATTTTTTATTTTTTTGATTACTTTTTTTATAGTTATTATTAATAAACCTAAACAGAAAATACCTAAGCAGCCTGAAAAAAAGGTAATAATAAGGGATATAAAAAGAAGTACTGCCTATAAAAGAGGAATAGATATAATAAATTATGTTTGGGAATATAACGTTTATAGAAACGGAAAGGAAGATAAAAAAGATATAAAGCTTCCTTCTTATCTTGAAGATAAAGTATCTATAAAATCCTGTGGAATACCTTACTGTTGGGGAGGATTTTTTTCTTTCGATAGTAGTAATGATATTAACGTAAAAAATTTTAAGGAAGCTATAGATAGAGGGTATACTGCTGGAAATATAATATGCAAAGGAGAATATAAGAATTATACTGCAGGGCTTGACTGTTCTGGTTTTGTTAGTGCTGTTTACAATCTTCCTGAAAAGTGTGCAACTTTTACATTAAAGGATTATTTTAACCCTATTGATATTAAAGATATAAAGCCTATGGATATATTTAATAGTGAAAAAAATCATACCTTTATATATTTAAGGGAGAGTAGAGATAAAAAGGGCATAATAACTATGGAATCAACTACAGGGAAGAGTAAAAAAGATAAAACAATTATAAATTATAGAAGTTATGAGGAGATAAAAAAAGGAGTAAATGGAGAGAAGTATGTGCCTATGAGGTACAAAGGGGTAATAGATGATGATGTAGAGCTTTTTAAGGATATAAATGAATTTAACAATACCTTTGATTATGCGGTTTTATCGAAGGGGTTTATAGGTGGATATATAGAATATGCAGAGGATATAGATTATTTTTTTATAAAAAATTATAGTAAAAGGATAAATATAAAAATTAAAAATCTTCCAAGCTTTTGCACAGTTAAAGTTTTAGATGAAAAAGGAAAAGAGTTGTCAACTCTAAGTAAGGGAGATTACTATATAAATGTTAAAAAAGGTAAAATCTATTTTAAGATTGAAGGTAGTGATTTTAAATACAGCAATACAGAAGGATATGAAATTTATATTAGGTAGAAATGAAGAGATTAATAGTTATGTTTCAATTTAAAAAGATAAAAGAATTTAAGCATTATTATTTTAATTGCTTTTTGTAATATTCAATATTACAAATACAGCTTTTTATATAAAAATACCCCTAAAAAATAGGGGTATTTTAAAAAGTTATTAATATCTTGATGCTATTTCTTCAAGAACTTGAGCAGAGGAAGTAAGTTCCTGAATAGATGCATTTATCTCTTCAAGGGCAGCTGCTTGCTCTGTAAATACTTCGTTTGTATTATTTATTTTAGAAGCAATTATTGAAATAGAGTCGTTTATAGTTTTTAATATGGCGCTTATTTTTTCAACAGATTCGCTACTATGTTTAGAAAGTTTTCTTATCTCTTGAGCAACTACTGTAAATCCTCTTCCACTTTCACCTGCTCTTGCAGCTTCTATTGCTGCATTAAGTCCTAAAAGGTTAGTTTGTTCTGCTATAGTTTTAACAAAATTAAGTACTTCATCGGTTTTTTTAGCTTCATCAGAGGCTTTAAGAGCATTTTTATGAATTTCTTCGCTAGATTCTACTATATTTTGTATGGTTGAAGATACATGATTTACAGTTTGTGAGATTTGCTGAAGAGCATTTGAAATATTTTGGGACATATCCATTATATCATGATGCTTGCTTGTACTTTTTATAAGTGCAAAGCAACCAATAACATTTCCAGCTTCATCTCTTAAAGGGGTTGAAATTGATTTAACTTCTGTTCCAAAAATTTCCTTTGGTATTAATTTTGAGTGAGATTTTCCATCCCTCATGGACAGATAGTCAGAACCATTAGTGCTGATCTTATTTCCAACTTTTACATGGAGATTAAATTTTTCAAGACCATAAAGGTATATATATTTTTCTTTGTCACATATTGAAAAGGCAACGTCATCTTCGAAAAAGGATGAAATATAAGGTATAATTTTCATACAGGATTTAAAAATATCTGAATTTTCGATCATATAATAATCAATCCTCCTATGTGGATAATTTGTATATTTATTTTATGCTTAAATGTAATAAAATTCGTTTGTATAGAATAATATCATTAATTTATAACTTTTTCAACGGAACTTTTACTTAAACTGATTTTAAAATTCAAAATTAATGATTGTGTTTATTATCGTGAATAACTTGGTCAATTACGATTACTAATGCTAATAAAAAAGCCTGATTTTCGCTATCATCTATTTCCACTCCATAGGTATCCGAGAAGGCAAACCATTTTTTATTAACAGTGGCAACTTTAATACCATTTCTTGTTATTTGAAAATTATAGCCTATAATATCTCCTGTCATATCAAAGGCTCCGTATTGACTATCAATGAAAAACTTTGGCTTAAAGAAAGTAAATTCTTTTTTTACCTTTGCAACTAATATTCCATTTTGATATATATGATATTCTGGTAAAAATTTAAATAACTTTTGCTCTATATAAAAAAGTTCATTTCCGTATAAATCCTGTAAAGATAATTTGTCTCCTAAGCTAAAAACCCTTCCTTTTACTATAAATTTTGGCTCATCAATTTCATCTTTAATTGTAAAACTATCAGATAAGCTGAAAATTCTTTGGCGAATTTGATATCTCATATCAACACCTCTTAGTATCAATACATTCTTATTATAAATTATACCTTTTTAATTTGCTTATGTATAGATTTAGAATTGGAGAAAATTAGGGGACAGTTCACAGTTATTTATAAAAGTTTATAGTTTAATAGATGTTTAAAATTTTATTTTGAATTAAGTACAATATATTTTTTTCATTAAGTTAAACAGGAATATTTTTATTTGCATAGAATTTATATGTAGATGAATTAACAAATAAAGGAGGAGTTGTTATGTTTTTTTATGAATCTCAGCCTTTGCAAAACTGGATTATGCTTCTTGTTGTATTTTTAGTTTTAATTTTACTAAATGAACTGGCACGAAGGTTTAAATGGGGAGGATTTTTCTTTTTTGTTATACTACCTCTTATATTAACCTTTGCTGTTTGGCCTAAAACTACTAAAGGAACAAGCGTTAATGACTGGTTTCATTATGCGAAGGTATATTCTGCTCTTGCAGGATGTGTTGGATTTTGGATTATAAGATATGTTAATGGAGTAGCACAGAAAAAATGGGTACTTTGTTTTCCACCTTTAATACTTGCAATTAATATAATGGAAGCTGTTGCTCGTGATTTTCAGATTTATGGACTCCATCTTAATAAGCAGGTGTTTGAGGGAATGATGATGGTAAGTGGCCCTTGGAACATTATGAATGGTATTGCAGGAATTTTAAATATAATAACTATTACAGGATGGTTTGGAATATGCGTAAGCAAGGATAAAAGCAGGGATATGCTTTGGCCGGATATGTTATGGTTTTGGATTATAGCCTATGATTTATGGAATTTTGCATATACTTATAATTGTTTACCGGATCATTCTTGGTACTGCGGAATAGCTCTTCTTTTAGCTCCAACAGTTTCAGCTTTCTTTATTAAAAAGGGGGCATGGCTTCAGCATAGAGCGCACACTCTTGCTTTTTGGTGTATGTTTGCGATGACATATCCTAATTTTATTGATAACTCGCAGTTTGCAGTTAAATCCTCCCATAATCCAAAGGCATTATTTATAGTAAGTTTAACTGCATTATTATCTAATATAGCTGTATTTGCGTATTATTTATATATAATAAAGAATACAAAGAGAAATCCTCTAAAGGATGAACTTTATATCAATCTTGACAGTTACAAAGAAATAAAATCATTGAGTATATAAGAATGCCTTTTAATTGATAAGTGAGAAACTAATTTCATTATAGTAGTAAAAAACTCCTACCAAAGCAATAAACTTTTGGAAGGAGTTTTTTAAAAAGAACATTTCTTTTATTGTTTTTAATATTAAGTTAATATAACTTAATATTAATGATGTATTAAATTATAAAGTATTAGGAGGTTAAAATGATTAATGAGATTGGAGAAAAGATAAGTAAACTAAGAAAACAAAAGGCTCTAACCTTAAAAGAATTAAGTGAAATGACTGGATTATCTATTAGTTTTTTATCTCAAGTTGAAAATGGATATTCATCGTTGGCAATAACTTCCCTTAAGAAAATAGCTGATGCATTAAATGTACCAATAACAGAATTTTTTAATTCTTATAATAATCACAGTTTTCATATTAAAACAGATCAACAGAAAATATTCAAAATAGAAGGTAATTCTGCAGAATATATTCTTTTAAGTGGAGAATTTCCACAAAGAATGCTTGAAGCTATGATTGTTTATATTCAGCCTGAAAGTGTATTAGGAAGTAAATTTAATCATCCAGGAGAAGAATTTGTTTATGTTCTTGAAGGCAATTTAATTATTGATGTTGATGGCGAAAAATATTATGTAAATTCAGGGGAATCAATACATTATCCATCAATGATGCCCCATCTTTGGTATAATCCTTCAAAGCAAAAGGTAAAATTGCTCACAGTACTAACTCCAGCTATTTTTTGATATAAGTTTAGCCCCAAATAAGCTTTGGTTGCTTTATGGGGCTTGAAATTTATTCTATAATAGTTAAGGCTTTATCAGATTTTGTTAAAATTTCACATCCATCTTCAGTTACGACTACTAAATCTTCTATTCTTACACCTGTAATTCCAGGAACATATATACCAGGTTCAATTGAGAATATCATACCTACATCAAGTTTATCATTATTAGTAGATGAAACATCTCCATATTCGTGAACTTCTATACCTATTGAATGTCCAGTTCTATGAGTAAAATATTTTCCATATCCAGCATTTTCAATATAATTTCGTGCAGCAGCATCTATATCACAAAATTTTACTCCTGGTTTTACCTTGTCTATTGCTCGTTTGTTAGCTTCAAGGACTGTATTATATATCTTAGCAGCTTCATCTGAAACTTTTTTATAAAATATTGTCCTAGTTATATCTGAACAATAGGAATCTTTTATACAACCTATATCTATTATGATGCTGTCACCTTCTTTAACTGTAGAATTTCCGGGTGAATGATGTGGATTTGCAGCATTAGCACCGTAAGCAATAATAGGATCAAAGGAGTATCCTTCAGCACCTAATTCTTCGTAAATATCAAGAAGAATTTTCCCCATTTTTTTTTCGGTAAATTTTTGAGGAATAAATTCAATTAATTTTTTTACAGCGATATCATTGATTTTTGAAGATTGACGCATAAGTTCAATTTCTTTAAAATCTTTTTGCATCCTTATTTTATCTATAATTTTTGAGCCTATTACAAATGAGCAGTTATTTTTAAATTCCATAAGTTTTATAAGAAAACGGGCAGACCAATTTTTATCTATGCCTAAAGTTTTTCCATCTTCTATATGTTTAGATAATAGCTTTATAGGATCATCAGCATCATTGAAAAAAACTTTTTCTATACCAATATCATCATTTAGAGGAAATAATTCATTTATAAAAAGTTTGCAGTTTTGGTTTGTATTTAAATATAATACAAGCATTCTTTCACCAGGGTGTATCCATTTACCTGTAAGATAAAAAATTGAAGCAGAATCAGAGATTATGATTTGGGGTATATTTTGTTTTTCCATCTCTTTTAAGACTTTATCAAGTCTTTCCTTGAACATATTAACTCCTCCCTATAATAAATATTAGTAAATATTTAAAACTTATAACAGATTATTAAGTTTATTATAATATAATCTGTTATAAGTTTTTATACTGTTATTTTTTATATGTTGTTTTGTTTTTTAGTATACTTTTTTCATAGTTTTTCCATAGTAGTAATCCTGTAAATATTACTACAAGGCCGCCTCCGATCATTTCAATTTCATATATAATATTTTCTTTTAGAGTTTTCATAACAGGTGAGGCAGAGAATATAATGCCAAGAATAGTAATAAATAAAACCATATTAGCAATTGTTATAGATTTTTTATTATCTGTTGTTATTTGGTAAGGTCTATATTCATTAGGTTTTTCCTTTTTAAGTTTAATATAAGAAGCAAATAGCAGTACATATGGGAAAAGCTGTGTAAGAGCAGTCATAGTCAAAAGTACATTGTATATAGCATCTACTGAAGGTAGAAGATTTGTTCCAAGAAGTATTATGCTTACTATAATAGCCTGCAAAATTACAGCGTTTGAGGGTATATTATATTTGTTTAGTTTTGTAAAATGTTCTGGGAAAATTCCTTTTGGTACACTTCCAAATAACATTTTTATTGGAGAAGCTATGTAAAGTATTATTGCACCAATTATTGAAAAAGATATAGCAACTGCAATAAGATGTATAAACCAAGAACCTATGCCAAGAGTTGAAGCAACTGTTGCAAGAGCTTCTAGTACACCTCTTGAAGCTGTTATTTTGCTAGTAGGGAGAATTGATGTAATAGCTATAGAGCCAAGAACATATAAGCCTCCAACGATTAGAGCAGCGAGCATAATAGCTTTTGGGAATACATTTTTAGCATCTTCAACTTCGGTAATAAAATTAGCAGTAGTTTCAGCACCACTTAGAGCAAACATAATAGATGAAATTGCTACAAGAGAATCTATGTTAATTTTAGGCAAAAGCGTTGAAACTGTGTATGTAGAAGCTGGAGTTTTTTTAAATATTACGATAGAAATAAAAGCCATTAAAATAAGGAGTATAGAAGGTATTGTTGAACCTAAAGCTCCGATATTTGTAAATATTTTACCAAAACTCATACCCTTTACACTTATAAAAGATAATAACCAAAAAGTTATAAGAGATAATATAAGTACAAACATTTTATTATTAGCCAATTCTGGCTTACCTATAGCAAAGGATATATTAACAGTAAAAAAGGTTAAAAATGAAGAATACCAGAATATTTTAGCTGTCCAGTTAAGCCAAGATACCATAAATCCCCATTTTTCACCATAAGCTTCTTTAACCCATTCATAAAGTCCACCATCTCTTGGATATGTAGCTGCAAGTTCAGCAGAAATAAGGGCACTAGGTACAAAAAATACAAAGGAAAATATAACCCAAGCAGGTATTGCACCAAGACCTAATCCGAAACTTCCTGCGGTAGACTTTGCTATCCATCTTATACCATATAATGCTGAAACGTTCATAAATACAAGTTCCCATAAACCTATTTTCTTTTTCATTAGTAGATCTCCTTTCGTATTATTCTTTAGTGAAAAACACAGCTAATTTTGCTTAAAAATTCAGAAAAAAATATTTATTAACCACCACCTTTCGATTTTTTTTATTATATCATAGGAATAATTTTAGTACAATAAAAATAATATTTGTAATACTGTAATAAATTATAATATACTAAAGTAAATGTTTAAAGTAAGTAAAAATTTTTATATATTATTTTTTAAGAAATAATTATTTTTTATATTTTAGAAGGAATATTGTTATAAATAAAGAAATATATATCAAATATTTAAAAATTAGGAGATGATTCTATGACTGTAAATTTTGCCCATAGAGGAGCAAGTGGCTATTACCCTGAAAACACTATGATTTCTTTTGAAAAGGCGATAGAAATGGGATGCACTGGTATTGAAACTGATGTTCAGATGACTAGGGACGGTTCTCTTATACTCATGCACGATGAGAGAGTTGACAGGACTACAAATGGTACGGGGTTTGTGAAGGATTATACCTTTGAGGAGATAAGAAAACTTGATGCAGGGGAATTTTTTTCTAAAAAATTTATAGGAGAAAAGGTGCCTGCAATAGAAGAACTTATCGAACTTGTTAAAGATAAGGATATAATTATAAATTTTGAGATTAAATCGGGGATTATAATCTACAATAAAATAGAAGAAAAACTAATAGATACAATATACAAATATGGTATAGAAAAAAAGGTTATATTATCAAGTTTTAATCATTATTCAATGGTGATGTGCAAAAAAATATCGAAGGAAATTAAAACAGGGCTTTTATATATGGAGGGAATATACAAACCTGAAAAATATTGTAGATTTGTTGGTGCTGATGCGTTGCATCCATATTTTTATACTTTAAGAAAGGAGGTAATTGATGAGATTAAAAGGGAAAAAGTTATGATAAACACATTTACGGTTAATGAAGAAAAATATATGAAATATTTACTTAAGGAGAAAGTTGATGGAATTATTACGAATTATCCTGATAAACTTAAAAAATTGATGGAGGATAGCAATGAATAGGATTAATTATAAGAAAACCTTTTTGCTTGGTTTTGGATTTTTTGCAATAAGCGTTACCTGGTCTGTATATAATGCGTTTATGCCTAAAATTTTAAGTAATTATATTAGCAGCGCAGCGTTAATAGGGTTTATTATGACCATAGATAATTATTTTGCTGTATTTGTTCAGCCTACTGTTGGTATGATGAGTGATAGAATAGATACAAGGTTTGGGAAGAGGATGCCTTTTATAATGGTAGGTATGCCTCTTGCAACTGTATTTATTATTTTGCTTGCAAACCAGAAAAGTTTTTTAACTCTTATTGTATTTATAGTACTTATGAATCTTTCAATGAGTATATTTCGCTCTCCTGTAATTTCATTAATGCCGGATATAACACATAAAGAAAACAGAAGCAAGGCAAACAGCATAATAAACTTTATGGGAGGAGTTGGCGCTGTTATTGCTTATTTCGTAGGATCAATACTTTGGAATAAAGATATAAAATATCCATTTTATCTTTCTGCTACACTTATGTTACTTTCTTTTATTGTTTTATTTAACTTTATTAAGGAAAAAAGAGATGTAATAGGATATGAGAGTAGCAAGGAAAAAAAAGTAGAGCTTATAAGCGGAATAAAAGCATCAGGTAATGTTAAAAATGTTTTATTTCTTCTTTTGACAATTTGTAGCTATTTTATTGCTTATGCTGGAATTGAGGCTTTCTTTACTCTTTATGGAGAGAATTACCTGAAAGTTTCGACAAGTACTGCTTCAATATCTTTTACATTTATTTCTATATCATTTTTGATTTTTGCAATACCTGCTGGAATAATAGGGACTAAAATAGGAAAGAAAAAAACAATATCTATGGGGATACTAGGGCTTATTTGTTGCTTTTTAGTGATTGCTTTTATTAAAAATATAAATTTTATAAGGGGGATTTTCGTAATTTGCGGATTTTTTTGGGCACTTATAAATATAAATTCATATCCTTTTGTAACTGATATGGCGCCTAAAGGTCAGACGGGAATTTACACAGGACTTTACTATCTTTTTTCATCTGTTGCAAATATAGTATCTCCCCCACTTTTAGGAAGTGTAATAGATATCTTTGGATATAGATATATGTTTATATATGGAGTTATATTTTTCGCAATAGCCTTTGTTTTGATAAATAGTATAGGTCTCACACAGGAGCAGAATATGAAGGTTGACATGAAATCTTAAGGGACAGTTCTGTTTTTTTAACGATTAAAGATGGGGATGTTTATTAATGGTGAATTTAAAGGGTGATGGGGGACAGCTCTCTTTTAATCATTATAAAAAGCCTTTTAGCTTTTATGCTTAAAGGCTTTTTATAATGATTAAAAATTAAATTTCAATTTATCTTTTAAATTTGCAAAGGGTATTTTAAATTCTTGTATGCCATCTGAATAGGGAGCAATTTCATAAAGACCATAATATACTACGATTCCAGCATTAAGGCTTCTTATATTGTATTTTATATTATGGAGATTATGATTGTATTTATTGAATATTTTCTTTATAGAGCATACGCTAAGCCTTTAAGTAAGAAAGATTTAGATTTTTATACTGTTTTATTTAATTTAGTTACGTTTATGATTGGATTTTAATATCTTAAAATTATTTATTGTGTTCTAATTTAATTTTTTTACATATATTGGAATAGAGTATTTTAAAAGGTGTGGTGTTTTTGATAATTCATGTTGTAAAACCTGGTGAAAGTCTTTATACAATAGGCAGGTTTTATCGTGTTTCACCTGAAAAAATTGCTTCTGATAATGAGCTTATCAATCCTAATCAGCTTGTTGTAGGGCAAACTCTCGTTATAAAAGAGGGTACAAGGGTCCATAAAGTTATGTCGTTAGAATCACTTTATTCTATTGCAAAGCAATATAAAATAAGTATTGATGATATACTTTCAGCTAACCCTAATATTACAAACCCATCGATGATTCAACCGGGACAGTTCATTATTATACCCGATAGAACTAAAAAACTTGGAAGCATATATGTAAATGGATATGCTTTTCCAGGTACAAGTCCTGATGTATTAAGAAAAACATTTCCTTATCTTACCTACCTCAGCATATTTAGCTATGAAATTAAAGCAGATGGAACTTTATCTACAATAGATGATAACGAATTAATAAAATTAGCAAGGGAAAACAAGGTTGCGTCCATAATGGTTGTTACAAATATTGAAGAAGGGAAAGGATTTAGTAGCGACATTGCACGAGGAATTCTTACTGATAATGTGGTTCAGGAAAAGCTAATTAACAACATAATATCTACGATGAAGGCTAAAAACTACTATGGTCTTAATCTCGATATTGAATATATTTATCCTGACGATAGAGTAAAATACAATGAGTTTATTAATAAAATTAATGCAAGATTAAAACCCCTCGGTTATATACTTTTAACTTCCCTTGCACCAAAAACTTCAAAGGATCAGAAGGGACTTTTATATGAAGCTCATGATTATGCTGCTCATGGAGCGGCTGTAGATTTTGTAATACTAATGACCTATGAATGGGGATATACTTTTGGGCCTCCTCTTGCAGTTGCTCCAGTTAATGAGGTTAGAAGGGTTCTCGACTATGCTGTTACAGAAATACCTTCAGAAAAAATATTGATGGGCATGCCTAATTATGGATATGACTGGACATTGCCCTACAGGCCTAATACGGCTGCACAGACTGTATCAAATACAGGTGCTGTAGAACTTGCAAGGATAAATAGGGCTGCGATACAGTTTGATACAAAATCAAAAGCACCCTTTTTCAATTATTATGATTCTCAGGGGAAGCAGCATGTAGTATGGTTTGAAGATGCAAGAAGCATAGAGGCAAAACTTTTACTTGTTGATGAATATAATCTTGGAGGAGTCAGCTATTGGACGATAGGAAGGTTCTTCCCGCAGAATTGGCTCGTGCTAACATCTTTATATGATGTTAAAAAAAGTATTATAAAGCAATTATCCATCAGCAATGCTGGTGGATAATTGCTATTTGGGGAGTATTTGCAATCTATGATTAAAAAAGAAATTAACAAGATTAAGATTTGAAAAGTTTTAAAAGGGACGGTTCTCTTATATTAATAATTTATCATTTAGCTCTTGAAATATGGTATGACATATGTCATATTAAAAAATAAAATATTGATTTTAAAGTCAATAATTTTAATGTATTTTATTCTAAATATGAAAATAAGATACAGTGAAGCGGAGGGCTATGTGTTATGATTAAAATTAACGATAATAAAAGATTAGAAAAATATATTTCAAATCATAGGATTAATGAGATTTTTGATAGTGATATAAAATGTCTTATGGAATTGTTTTACTTTAAAAGAAATGAGCATATATGTAAAGAAGGAGAAAATGTGCCCTATCTTTTTTTCTTTGTTGAAGGTAAAGTAAAGATTTATATAACTTTGAGCAATGGTAAATCTCTTTTAATATGCTTTTATGATGATTTTAGAATAATCGGAGATATGGAAATGATGAGCTTAAAACCGGCTACTAATAACGTTCAGGCGATACAGGATACATACTGCATTGGAATATCAATGGAAAAGGCACGAAAGCATTTACTTAATGATGTTAAGTTTTTAAGATTTATGTGCAGTTCTCTTGGGGAGAAGCTTGATAAGTGTTCAAATAACAGTTCTATTAATCTTCTTTATCCACTTGAAAATAGATTGGCAAGTTATGTACTTGCTACTGGCCAAAAAGTAGATTTAAATGGGAAGCCTACTATAAGAATTAATGAAAATTTGAAGGAGATTTCTGAACTTTTAGGAACAAGTTATAGGCACCTTATTAGAACTTTTAACATTCTTATAGACAAAGGGGGAATAATTAAGAATAATGGCAGCTATGAAGTAGCTGATGAAGAGATTTTAAAAAAACTTTCAGCAGATTTATATAAATAAAAAAGGGACAGTTCACTTATTTAATCAAAAATGGTTAAATAACAAAAATTTCTATGAAATGGAGAGATTTTAATGGAAAATAAATTTCAGTGTTTAAGATGTGGATGCCAAATGAAATATCTAAGGAATATAGGTTCCATTCTCAGGATAATAATAGAGGAATTTTGAGTGCATTGTTTGATATAGAAGAAAATTTGACTTTCAATGTATATGTTTGTCCAAAATGTAGGCATACAAAATTTTTTATATTGGAGTGAGAAAAGGATTTGATAAGTGGAACGACATATAATTAATTTTTAGCTTGCAGAAGTTATAAAATCCCTTATTAAGTTTTTATATTTTGGGTTGTTTTTTAATATGTTAAATCCCTCGGAACAAAGAAATGATACCTGTGATATAGTTATGTTACCGGCGAGAGAGCAGATTTCCTTGTAGTTCATATTGCATAAAGAACGCATCAAAAGTATGCATAGAGCTCTATACTCTTTCGTCCCTTTTTTCCCTTTTATATAAAATACATCAGGAGTTATACATTCTGCGTAGTTTGCAACAAATTCTAATATTTTATCTGCTTTAAAATTTCTAACAAGTATCTTTCTCTCACTTCTATACTCGCTTCCGTCGCCCTCAAATTCAACTATTGCCTTCATCTTAGGGTCATTACATTTACCTACAAATTTTACATAAAGTTCTCTTGCCTTATTTATATTATTGCTAAATTGAGTCAATACAAAATAAGGATCGATTAGCTCATATTTATCTTTAAAAAGTCCTAAATAAATACCAAGGCTGCTGTAGGGGTATTCCTCTATTTTATCGCTATAGGTTTTAATATCTAAAGGGTTTTTATGTATGTATCCAGATAGGGTGACAAGATATTTGTCATCATTGATAATTATACTTTTGAATCGATCTGCAAATACATGGCCGCAACGCGTATATTTTTTGTTAAAGTACTGAGCATAGCGCTGATTAATTCCATGCATAAACTTAGAGATGTCGGCTCCATTGGCATCGATAATAAAATGAGCATGATTATCCATAAGGCAAAAGGCATAGATTTTAAACAAAAATATATCCTTATAGTGTTTTAAAATCTCTAAAAAGGCGTCTTTGTCTTCCGGCTTTCTAAAAAGAATAGTATCTCCTACGCTTTTGACCATAATATGATATATACTGTCTGCAGTCTTTTTACGTGCGGTACGAGGCATAATAATCACTCCCTTGATAATATTTTTCTTCTTAAATAAGTATTACCAACTGAGGGAACTGTTATGCATAATTTGTATTTATAAACAAGAATAAATGTGAACCGTCCCTTATAAATCAAATGATAAGTGCAATAAAATAAATAACAGTTCATGACAAATTAATTGTCGCAACGATGGTATGAAATATATGCGATAATTTCATATATAATTTTTTTAATTATTTGTTTCACACTAAAGAAATCTTCCTAAATATTTGGTATAATATTTCTAGCGCTATGTGGGGGATGATGTTGTGGTTGGTGAAAGGGAAAAACTTATAAAGACTAAAGAAATTATTTTAAAGATGGCAAATGGGATAAATCCTGTGGATAATCAGCCAATAGATGAAGAAAATTTTATGAATGACCCAAGGATGATAAGGTGTATGTTTTATGTTGCCAATTCTCTTGAAAAACTTATAAATGATGAAAAAATTGTAGTTAGTAGACCCTCTGAATTTATAATAACTCCTGAACAAAAAAGTATGGTTAAATTTCCAGACGAAAAAATAGGTGTTAATGAATTTTCAAGATGTATAAACAGCGTAATTGATAGGACAAAGAGTAAATGCCTTACAGGAGTTGAGCTTAACAAGAACCTTAAAAAAATTGGAATACTAAGTGAAAAAGAAAATGAGCATGGTAGAAAAACTACAGTAACAAATGAAAAATTCTTTGAGTATGGATTTGAAACTATAAGAGCAAGTTTTAATGGAAAAGAATATGATAAAGTTGTTATTAATAATAAAGGTAAAAAATTTCTACTTGACAATCTTAAAAAAATAATGTCAAGGCAATATGTAATATAACTTAAATTTATGTAATAAATATGAATTTACTCATTTTATAGGAGGAGTGTTTTTATGTGGACAAGAGAAGAACTTAAAGATAAGGCAAAATCTGTACTTAGGAATAATTATTGGCAGGCGCTTCTTATAAGTATAATAATTGCTTTAGTTGGAGGAGAAAACAGAGGTAATGTAGGAAGTGCTGGTAGAGATATAATAAACATATCAGGCAATAGCCCAGAAGTAGCTCAATTTTTATTAACAATAGGCATCGTTTTTATAATATTTAGGATATTTATAGGATATCAACTTGAAGTTGGAGGAAGAAAATACTTTGTAAAAGCCGCCGAAGGAGATATAAATTTTAATTATCTTGGCTTTTCTTTTAAAAATGGCTATGCAAATGTTTTTGGAACAATGCTTTATAAAGCAATACTCTTATTTTTATGGACGTTGCTTCTTATAATCCCTGGTATTGTAAAATCTTATGCCTACAGAATGGTTCCTTATATACTTGCCGATAATCCTCAAATTGGTTATAAAAGAGCCGTTGAGCTTAGTAATCAAATGACTATGGGAGAAAAGTTTAACATATTTGTTCTTGATTTATCTTTTATGGGATGGTACATACTTGGATTACTGGCATTGATTATAGGAGTTATATTTGTAATGCCTTATGAAAATGCAACAAATGCAGAACTCTATTTGAAATTAAGAAAAAAAGCTCTCGATAGAGGGTTTTGTACCTATGAAGAGTTAAACCTTTCAACACAATATAATTTTTTTTAATATATACGATTTTATTTATCTTAATCAAAAATAAATGAACCTTCCTAAAAAGGGACAGTTCATTTATTTTTGCTATAATCAAGAGTACAAGCTATTATATTGTTTTAATACTTGTAATACGTACGAATATCAATCAAAATATAAAATTTATGATTAAAAGCCTTTAAGTATTTTATTTTTAATTATAGAAAAAAATGAATTATCCCTAGAACCCAACCCCCATATTATAAAATTCAAAATCCTATAAAAAAGAGAACTGTCCCCAAGCCTATTTCCTAAATATAAGTTATTTGAAGGTGGTTTTACAGTGGAAAAATATTCGAGATTCGAAATTTATACTGAGGATAAAATGGGAATGGCGCTTAAAATTCTTGAAAAAATATACAATGAAAAAATTGATTTGAAAGCGGTTGAGGTTTTTCCAAAGAAAGTATGTGTTAAAATGGAACTTATGGATGATTATGCAAAAACAAATTTTAAAAACAGCATACTTAGCATTAAAGAGGTTATATCAATAAAAGAAATAGATCTTTTATATCATGAAAGAAATGAAAGAAAGTTGTTGGCTGTTATAAACTCGGTAGATGAAGGAATCCTTAGTGCTAATGAAAATTTTGAAATTGAGATATTTAATAAATACTGTGAAAATGTTTTTAAATATAAGAAAGAAGAAGTAATTGGAAAAGATTTAAGGTATATAATAGGAGAAAACAATCCTTTAGTATCTTCAGTTAAAAACGGAAAGGGATTTGATAATATAAAAATAAAATTTAAAAATAAAAAAGGTGAGGGACACTGTATTACAACTGGAAGAATTATTAAGGATGATGAGGACAAAACTATTGGAGTAGTTGCATCAATAAAAGATATGGACAAAGCAATAGAACTTGTTAACATAGTTCAAGGAACTCATGAAGATGTTTTTAAAAATATAGTAGGTAATAGTCCTGCTATTGAAAGAGTTAAAAAAATTGTTCTTTCTGTTTCAAAGAGTAATTCTACGATACTTATTATGGGAGAAAGTGGAACGGGAAAGGAGCTTTTTGCTTCTGCAGTTAGGAATCTTAGCGATAGAAAAGATAAAAGTTATGTTGCAATTAATTGTGCTGCATTTCCTGAAAATCTTATTGAAAGCGAACTTTTTGGATATGAAAAGGGGAGTTTCACAGGTGCAGTTAGTGAAAAGGAGGGGCTATTTGAAAAGGCCGATGGGGGAACGCTTTTTCTTGATGAAGTTGCTGAGTTACCATTAAACCTTCAGGCAAAGCTTTTAAGGGTACTTCAGGAGGGGGTAATTAGAAGAATAGGGAGTACTAAAGAAACAAAGGTTGATGTTAGAATTATTGCGGCAACTAATAAAAATCTTAAAGAAATGGTAGAAAAAGGTCTATTTAGAGAGGATTTATATTATAGATTAAACGTTGTTCCAATTTATATTCCGCCTCTTAGAGAAAGAATTGAAGATATACCTTTGCTTGTTAATTTTTTTATATATAAGTTGAATAAGAAAATAGGTAAAAAAATATCAGGGGCTAATATAAAATTTTTAGAGGAACTTATGAAATATGATTGGCCGGGAAATGTAAGAGAATTACAAAATATAATTGAAAGAGGAATGAATCTTTGTGAAGGGAACATTTTAACTACTGAAAATCTAATATTTGATTTAAAAAACAGTGAAAAAATAAAAACTTCCCAATATAATGTAGATATAGAATTAAAACTTAATGATGTTGTTGAAAATGCTGAAAAAGAAGCTATAGTAAAGGCTCTTAAAAGGCATAAAAGTTTTAGAAAGGCTGCAAAGGCTTTAGGTGTATCTCATACTACTCTTATAAATAAAGTTAATAAATATAACTTGAGAAGTGTATTATGGTAATTTTACATTTAAGTAAGAAAATAAAAATATTATGAAATGTCATCAAAATTTTACAAATTTTAATAAATTGTAAATTTTAATATCTGTGTTATAAAAAGTCTAGCAGAATTTTTTATAAAATTTTCTGCTGGATTTTTTATGTTTTATGATGTAAGTAAGGATTTTTAAAGATTGAGTATTGAAGATAAAAATATTTCATTTTTAATATAAAGAATTAAAATATGTGTGTCATAATTAACTTTATTTATGTATTAATGGTTATTTATGTATAAGTAACATTCTATAGAAAATTAAAATAATTTAAAAAACATCTATTTAAAAATATAAATTTGTAAAGTATTGTTTTCAATTGTAAAAATTTAATTACATAAAAATAATGTCATGTGTAATTGAATTTTTACAAAATAATTGAGAAAAAATTAAAATTATTAATAAAATAAAAATTTATGTTTTGGAATGTAATTTGCTTATATTTAATAGCTGATAAATAAAAAATTAGAGGGGGGATAAAAAAAGAAAAAATAATTTAAATTATATTGTTATACAAAAGGGGGAAGATATGATTGTATGTATTTTTTAAATAGGATTAAAAAAACACTATTGTGATATATAAGTATAAGAGTTTTTATAAAATTTATATTTTAAAGATATTGAATATTTGTTTATTATAAAACTATTAATTTTTAATAAAAAATATGGATGATAAGGAGAAAATTATGGAAAAGAATATAAGAGAACAAAAATCAAGTGCAAAAGCATTAATTCCTTTTTTAATTTTTATTTTAGTATATTTAGGAAGTGGAATAATTCTCCAAAAAAAAGGTGTTGAATTGGCATTTTATCAATTGCCAGCACCTGTAGCAGCTTTTGTAGGAATTATATTTGCATTTGTTTTGCAAGATGGAAGCCTAGATGAAAAGTTTAATAGTTTTGTTAAAGGATGTGGAGATTCAAATATTATAATTATGTGTTTAATTTATCTTCTTGCTGGTGCTTTTGCTTCAGTTTCAAAGGCTATAGGAGGAGTTGATTCTACTGTAAATTTAGGACTTACTTATATACCGGCAAATTTTATAATTGCGGGGTTGTTTTTGATAACTTGTTTTATATCTCTTTCAACTGGGACATCGGTTGGTTCTATTGTAGCAGTAGGGCCGATAGCGGTGGGATTAGCACAAAAAGCAGGGCTTTCCCTGCCTTTAACGATGGCTGCAGTACTTGGAGGTGCAATGTTTGGTGATAATCTTTCTATAATATCAGATACTACAATAGCAGCAACAAGAACTCAAGGATGCGAAATGAGGGATAAATTTAAAGTAAATATCTATATTGCTCTTCCAGCAGCTGTATTGACTTTAATTCTTCTTCTTATATTTGGAAGAATGGAAACAGTGCCAATGATGCAAAGTTATGATTTTAATATAATAAAAGTTCTTCCCTATATATTAGTTCTTATAATGGCTATATCTGGAGTAAATGTATTTGTAGTTTTGACAGGAGGAATAATTTTATCGACAATAATAGGGCTATATTACGGGAACTTAACTTTTTTATCCGCAGCACAGCAAATATTTGAAGGCTTTAAAGGAATGATAGATATATTTCTTTTATCCATGCTTACAGGTGGACTTGCACATATGACAGCAAAGGATGGAGGAATACAATTTTTATTAGATAAAATACAAAGAATAATGAAGGGCAGAAAATCTGCTGAATTAGGAATTGCAGCTCTTGTAGCAGTGACAGATGCGGCAGTTGCAAACAATACCGTAGCAATTATAATAAACGGTTCTATAGCAAAAAAAGTTTGCAGAAGATATAACGTAGACCCAAGAAGAAGTGCCTCTTTGCTTGATACTTTTTCTTGCATTATGCAGGGGATTATACCCTATGGGGCGCAGATGCTCATTTTATTAAGCTATACAAAGGGAGTTGTATCACCTTTTGAGGTAATACCTCTTGCATGGTATATCCATCTTTTATTTATTTCATCCATAATATCTATATTCATACCCTTTGCGGATGGAATTATTAAAAAGAAGCCTTGGAAGTGGCAGGATGAGACAAATTTATAATGTATAAAAAATTAAGAAAATTTAAAAATTGTAACTAAGAATATAAATGTAAATATTTATTTCCATATGTAAATAAATATTTACATGAATAATGTTATATGGAACGAAAAATTTACAAATTAATAATAAATAAACTAAAACCCGTGTAAAATAAGGGGAAGAGTAAGTGGAATAAAACTTGCTTATATTATAATTTGATAGCAAATCAAGAATTTTTGGAGGGGAATTTATGGATAAAGAAAAACTAAAGAAAATGGGATTTGCAACAAAAGCTATACATGGAGGATACGAACATAACGATAAAGGAACCCTTGCAACTCCAATTTATCAAACGTCTACATTTATATTCGATTCAGCAGAACAAGGCGGGAGAAGGTTTGCACTTGAAGAGAGTGGACATATATATACAAGGCTTGGTAACCCAACTAATGATCAGGTAGAGGAAAAGGTAGCACTTTTAGAGGGCGCAGAAGCTGCGGTATCGACAGGCTCAGGAATTGGTGCTATAACATCAGCTCTTTGGACAATTTTAAAATCAGGAGATCACCTAATAGCATCAGATACTCTATATGGCTGTACTTTTGCATTCTTAAACCATGGACTTACAAGATATGGTGTTGAAGTAACTTTTGTTGATGCAACAGACCCCCAAAACGTAAAAAAAGCTATGAAGGATAATACAAAGGTTGTATATCTTGAAAGCCCGGTCAATCCAACCCTCGAAGTTGTAGACATAGAAGCTATTTCAAGGATTGC
>JAOADY010000001.1 GCA_026417075.1 Caloramator sp. | reverse complement strand
CTATGGTAACACCCGTTCCCATTCCGAACACGAAGGTTAAGCATAGGTGCGCCGATGATACTGAGCTGGAGACGGCTTGGAAAAGTAGGTGGCTGCCAGTTTTTTATTTTTGATTTAAGGCACATGCATAGCATGTGCCTTTTAACTTTAAGTAAAACATTGTGTACTACAAAAATATATAACTTAAGAAAAAAACAAGTAGATATCAAGGCTTTAAGACGCTTTTTTGTTTTACAGCTGTCAAAGACTTAGTTATCTATCTTTTCATAAATTAAAGTAATAATATTATTTTGCTTATAAGTTTTATGAAAACAGGTAGGAAATAAAATTTGTTTTATATTAATATTTTAAATACCATGTTTTATATTTAATGCCTTCTCATATATATGGTTTAAAAAAATTAGAATGTAGTATATAATATATTTATATTTTTATATAAAATAAAGGATATGATTTAAGTGTTTTATAGAGTTAGGCAATTTATTACTGCAGCTTTTAAAAGATTGACAAAGGAAGATATTAACTTTATTAATCAATATCTTAATAGTTATGAAGTTCAGATATTTAAAAAGCTTCCTAGATATTGTCAAGTTCATAGCGTTAAAGTTGCAAAAGATGCTCTTGATGAGAGTTTAAAAAAGAATTTATATGATATAGCTCTTATAAAAGCCTGTTTACTTCATGATATTGGTAAGATAAATTGTGGTTTCAATATTTTTACAAATTCTATTATTGTAATAATTGAAAAATTATTACCATCATTATTAAAAAGAAATAAAAAAATAAAAATTGTAAATACCTATTATAATCATCCTGAAATAGCTTTAAACTATATTAAAGATGTAGATAGTTATGTTAAGTATCTTATACTTAATCATCACAACTATTCGTTAAAGGAGGATGAAAGGCTTAATATACTTCAAAAATGTGATTGTAAAAACTAATGCAATATATTAAATAAAAATATTATTTTTAAAGCTAAAATGTCTAAAGATATAAAAGGAGGAGAGTCTATGGAATATAGAATCCTTATAATAGATGATGAAGAGAATTTGGTTAAAGGTATAAAATATAATCTTGAACTTGATGGCTATGAAGTTGATGTAGCTTATGATGGTGAAGAGGCTCTAAAAAAGATGGATGAAAATATATATAATCTAATTGTGCTTGATATAATGCTCCCAAAGATAGATGGATTAGTTCTTTTAAAAAAAATAAGGCAAAGGTCTTCAATTCCTGTAATAATGCTTACTGCAAAGATACAAGATGAAGATAAAGTATTAGGTTTTGAATATGGCGCCGATGATTATATGACTAAGCCTTTTAATATACTTGAGCTTAGGGCTAGGATAAAGGCTATTTTAAGAAGAACTTATGATATTGTAACAAATAAAGCAGATATAATAAGAGAAGGAGATATAATTATAGATGTTCCTTCAAGGAAAGTTAACATATCAGGAAAACCTGTAGATTTAACTTCAAAGGAATTTGATATATTGTTTTTGTTATTAACAAATCCTGGAAAAATATATAATAGGGAGACGCTACTTGAGATTATTTGGGGATATGATTATTATGGAGATTCAAGAACTGTTGATGTGCATATAAGAAGATTAAGAGAAAAAATTGAAAAGGATCCTGGAAATCCCCAGTATGTACTAACAAAATGGGGAGTTGGTTATTATTATAAAGGATGAGAAGTTTAATGATACATTAAAAATAAAAATGCTAATATTTTTTATGGTTAATTTAGTATGTTTTATTATTATTATGAATATTTCTGCATATTATATTTTAAAAAACCTTTATTTTTCTTATTGTAAAAATGATATAATGTCTCGAGCTGAAAATATTTCTAAAGAAATATTATTTATGGATGATAGAAATTATGCTAATAATAATGTTATTAAAGATGCAATAAAATCAGGTTTAAGAGTTGTAATAATTGATAAGGATAAAAAGGTTATATATGATTCTTTTAATTTAATTTGTGGTGAGAAGTTAGTTAATATTGAGGAAGTTGATAATGTATTAAAAGGTCAAGAAAATTTTGGAAAGCATATTACTAAAAATGAAAAGTTGTTATATGTATATTATCCAGTAATACAAAATAAAAATGTTGTTAGAGCTGTATTTTTACTTTATTCTTTGAAAGCAGCTTATGAAAAATTTTACGAATTTCAAAGAAAATTAATGGTTATATCTATTTCTATATTAATTATTGGATTTATAATGAGCTATGTAAAAGCATGGCAGATTACATACCCTCTCGAAGAGGTAATAAGTGCTATAGAAGCAGTAGAGAGGGGAGAGTTAAAGAAGAAAGTTTTTGTAAAGGGAAATGATGAAATAGCAAGACTTTGTTATGTTTTTAATAAGATGAATGAAAAAATTTCTAGAATGGATGAAGAGAGAAGAAGATTTATTGCAGATGCTTCTCATGAATTAAAATCTCCTCTTGCAAGTATTAAAGTTTTAGTTCAGTCTCTTCTTATGGGAGGAATAGAAGATAAAAAAATATCAATTGAATTTCTTAAAGACATTGATGATGAAATTAATAGGCTTACAGTTATTGTAAATGATCTTTTGGAGCTTTCAAAACTTGAGGATAAGAATAATATATCCTTTAACTTGTTTGATATTTCTGATGTTTGTAGTGATGTAGTTAAAAGGCTAAATCCAATAGCAAGTGTTAAAAATATTAACATACGTTCAAATTTTGATAATGCAATGATTGAAGGAAACAAAGAAGGTATATTTAGAGCTATATATAATATACTTGAAAATGCAATAAAATATTCAAATGAAAACAGTTTTATAGATATATGGATTGAAAAAGAAAACATGGTTAAAATAAATATAAAGGATTATGGCATAGGCATACCTAAAGAAGATATACCTAATATATTTAAAAGATTCTACAGAGTTGATAAAACAAGAGATAGAAAAACAGGGGGAAGCGGTTTAGGGCTTCCTATTGCCTATGAAATTATAAAACTTCATAAAGGGGATATAAAGGTTTCAAGCAAGGTGGGTGAAGGTAGTCTTTTTACAATAACGCTTCCCTATAAATTAGGTTAAGGAGTGTTTTTATGAAAAGGATAATTATGACTATTCTTCTTCTCACTATTTTTTTTAGTTTTTCAGGATGCATAAATAAAAATAATGAAATTCCTAAAGAGTCTACAAAGATAGAAAAGTCACAAATAGAAGATAAAAAGAACAAAGTTAACATTATATTATTTTATCCTTCTAAAGAAGGAAGTAGTCTTGTTGCAAGTTCACGTTCAGCAACTTTTAATAATTCATTAGAAAGAACTATTATTGAAGAGTTTTTAAAAGGTCCACAAAATATTATACCTAATGGAACAAAGCTTTTATCTACATCAAGAAAAGAAGATACTATTATATTAGATTTTTCAAAGGAATTTAATAATATAAGTACCGAAAATCTTACCCTTTTAAATAACTCTATATATTCCATTGTAAATTCTTTAACTGAAATACCGGGTATTAAAAATGTTATAATCAGAGTTGAGGGCAAAGTACCTAAAATAAATAATATTTCCTTTGAAAATCCTTTTAAGAGAAACAGAAACCTCTTTAACAGGGATAAAATTTCAAAACCAAATGATATACTAAAAAAGCAGATGAAATTTGAAGCTTTGGGTAAATGGCTTGATGCTTATTTACTTTATTCCGATGATGAAAACAATACTTATAGGAAATATTTTGATGATTATGTAAAAGAAAATGAAGAAGCCTTTGCGCAAGGATTTATATCTAAAAATTTTACTATTGGTAATTATACAGTAGATACGACAGGTACTCATGCCCTTGTTAAAGTAAAATTTAATGATACAAATAGGGAGCTTAATATAGGAATGATTAAAGTTGAAGGTGCTTGGATGGTGGATTGGATTCCTCCACAATAATATTGATTTTTTAAAGGGCTGTCGCACTAAAAGATTTATACACAATATATTGATTGATAAATTTAAAATCATTACAGTATATTGTAGTGTTTATTCTTAGTGTAACAGCCCATTAAGTGTTTTATAGGTTTGAGTTATATTTTTGTTTGATTAATTATAGTATAATATAGTTAAATTTCTAAGGAGGGATAAAGTGAAAGGGGAAGAAAGAAGAGGACTAATATTATCTTATTTAAAGGAGATAAAAGGATCGGCTAAGGGTGGAGAACTATCCCAAAAGTTCAATGTAAGTAGGCAGGTTATTGTTCAAGATATTGCTCTTTTAAGAGCTGAAGGGGCAGATATAATTTCAACACCCCAGGGCTATTTATTTATGCAAAGTTCAAGGGATACTATAAGAAAAATAATAGCTGTAAAGCATGAAGAAAAAGATATAGAGGATGAACTTAAAACCATTGTATCTATGGGTGGAAAAGTTATAGATGTTACTATTGAACATAAGCTTTATGGGGAAATTACAGGGAAGCTGATGTTAAAATCAATGTATGATGTGGATGAGTTTGTTGAAAAATTAAAGAGTAATAAGTCAAAGCCTCTGTCTTACCTTACCGATGGAGTTCATATCCATACTATAGAGGCAGACAGCGAGGAAATTATGGAAAGGATAATAGATGTTTTAAAATTAAAAGGATATCTTATTCCTGCGGAGGGTTAATATTTATAAGAAAAAGTTTGTTTAAAATAATTGGTATTGCAGTTATGCTTATAATATAATTTTTTCTATTTTAAGGTTTATAATAGATTATATGTTTTAGAAAAGTGGTTTATTTAAATATGTTTTTAATTTTATCTATTGTTTTTATGTAAAGGAAGTTAACATATTATATTCTACGAGTAGAGTTGTTTTTAAGGACAGCAAGACTTTATTGAAAGAAAAGAGCCTATGCTTTTGCATAGGTTCTTTTCTTTGCGGAAAGCATAATATAGGCTTCAAATAGAATAAATATAATTCCTATTATTGCATTTGAAGATATTTTTTCTTTAATTAAAATAAGGGATAAAATAGGGGCGAGGGCAGGCTTTATAAAAAATGCTATTGAGGATGTAACAACAGAAGTTTCCTTTATGGCAGTAAAATAGAAAAGATACCCTAAACCTGTTACGATAACTCCAAGATATATAATATGGGGAAGTATTTTTATAGTTATCCCATTGAATATTGGAATTTTAAAAATAAGGAGCATTAAAAGCAAAAATGCATCTCCAATTAAAAAAGAAAAACAGGTTAAAACTGTATTTCCATATATTTTCATTCTAAGTCTTCCAACTATGCTGTATAGTGAAAAGGATACGGCGGAAAGTATTGCTAATGTTATTCCAAGAATATCAACTTTTAAACCAAAGGGATTAAATATAAAGGCAACACCTATAATGCTGAGTATCATTGAAAGTATAGTTTTAACATTTAATTTTTCTTTTAGAATAAAATAAGCAAAGGTCATTGTAAAGATTGGATTTGTGCTGAAAACTATGGCAACTATTGAAGCTTTTGTATAGAGAATCGAAAGCTGAAAAAAAGACATTGATATTACTACACATAAAAATCCTGTAAATGTAAAATATAAAAAATCTGTTTTATTCAGCTTTATTTTATTATTTTTAATATCTAAAATTGCAAAGGGAAGAAGTACTAATCCTCCTATTAAAAAACGTATAAAGTTTAATTGATATGGGTTTATTTGATTAGATATAATTTTTGATACTATTTCCATAGTGCTGAATATAAAAGCCGATAAAATAATGTAGATATAACCTTTTTTCACTTTATCATCACCTCTTTGTTTTATACTTCTTAATTTTATTTTATTTTTGATTAAATATCAAAGACAAATAATATAAAAAAAGATTAGGTAAAAGCTGAATACCTAATCTTATGGATAATTTTATTGCATATTGGTTTGAGAAGTTATATTATTAAGTTTTTTGATTTTATTTATAAGTTCTTGTCTTGAAATTATATTTTTGCTTATCAGAAGTTCAATAATACCTGATAGAATTAACAGATTTTTGTAGTCCATTTCCTTTAAATTTGATATTTGATATAAAATGTCAACTTCACTCATACTACCCCTCCCCTATTTTAATTATTGACGGATATTAAAAATCTATACATAATAGTTGCAATTTTTTGTGTAAGTGGTATAATTATAAAAAATAAAAACCTATGATAAGGATTAGTAAATAGTTTTAATGCTTAAAGAGAGCCTGTGGCTGGTGTAAACAGGTAGCATTATCTATTGAATCCACCTTTGAGGGTTTGTGATGAGCAAAACGCAGGTGTCCGTTAAGCACGTTAGAGTGGACTTTATAGTCAATTAGGGTGGTAACACGGAAGTTAGCCTTTCGCCCCTTTTAGGTGTGCGAAGGGTTTTTTATTTTATAAATATTAGGAGGGATATAATGCTTGATATTAAGAGAATAAGAAACAATCCAGATATTGTAAAACAGGCTATGCTAAACAGAAGTAAATCCTTTGACATTGGGCTTATCGACAGGGTAGTGGAGCTTGATGAGAAAAGAAGACAGATATTAGTAGAGGTTGAAACTTTAAAAAACAAACGGAATACTAGTTCTCAGCAAATACCTAAATTAAAAAAAGAAGGTCAATCCGTAGATGCTTTGATGACAGAGATGAAGGAGCTCTCTGACAAAATAAAAGAATATGATGAGGAGCTTTCAAAGGTTGAAGAGGATATAACTTCAGTTTTACTTAGGATTCCTAATATTCCTAATGAGGATGTTCCAATTGGAGAGAGCGACAAGGACAATATAGAGATAAGAAGATGGGGAGAGCCAAGAAAGTTTGATTTTGAGGCAAAGGCTCACTGGGATATAGGCACTAGTCTTGACATTCTCGACTTTGAAAGAGGTGCAAAGGTTACAGGTGCAAGGTTCACATTTTATAAAGGACTTGGAGCAAGGCTTGAGAGGGCATGTATTAATTTTATGCTGGATCTTCATACTCAAAAGCATGGATATGTTGAAATATTCCCACCTTATATGGCAAATAGGAAAGCAATGACAGGAACGGGTCAGCTTCCAAAGTTTGAGGAGGATATGTTTAAAATTCAAGGCCTTGAATACTTCCTGATTCCAACAGCGGAAGTGCCTGTTACAAATATGTATATGGATGATATACTAGATGGAGATGTTCTTCCTATAAAGCATACAGCATATTCTGCATGTTTTAGGGCTGAAGCGGGCTCTGCTGGTCGTGATACAAGAGGGCTTATAAGACAGCATCAATTTAATAAAATTGAACTTGTTAAGTTTGTTGATCCTGAAAAGTCCTATGAAGAACTTGAATTATTAACTAATGATGCACAGGAAGTTCTTCAAATACTTGGACTTCCACATAGAATTGTAAAACTTTGTAGTGGAGATTTAGGATTCTCATCTGCAAAAACCTATGATCTTGAGGTTTGGATGCCAAGCTACGGAAGATATGTAGAGATTTCAAGCTGTTCTAATTTTGAAGATTTCCAGGCAAGAAGAGCAAATATAAAGTTTAGAAGAAATCCAAAGGCTAAACCAGAATTTGTGCATACTCTTAATGGTTCAGGTGTTGCAGTTGGAAGAACAGTTGCGGCAATACTTGAGAATTATCAAGAAGCAGATGGAAGTGTAAAGATACCTGAAGTTCTTGTTCCTTATATGGGTGGTATAGATAAAATTACCAGATAAAAATATAAAAAAATAGGAGCATTTTATGTTGACATCAGCCTTAACAGTTGATATAATATAAAATGTTCCGACATGGAGAGGTGGTCGAGCTGGTTTAAGGCACCGGTCTTGAAAACCGGCGTAGGGGTGACCCTACCGTGGGTTCGAATCCCACCCTCTCCGCCATATACAAATTCTTTGGCATGGAGAAGTACTCAAGTGGCCGAAGAGGACGGTTTGCTAAACCGTTAGTAGGGGTAACTCTAGCGCGAGTTCGAATCTCGCCTTCTCCGCCATCTGCCGCACAGTGTGCGGCTTTTATATTGCCGCAGGTTTGATTTTTTTATTAACCTGTGATATTATATATAGTGATGTATGCGCTGGTAGCTCAGCTGGATAGAGTAACTGACTACGAATCAGTAGGTCGCAGGTTCGAATCCTGTCCGGCGCACCAAAAACTCGTCATAAGTAAATATAACTTATGATGAGTTTTTTTATATATAAATGTAGATGTAAAGATATAGTTTTTAAGGATTATCTATACAGATACTAATAGTCTTTGCTTTTGTGTTGTATATTTTTATTTATTAAGCAAAAATGATATCGAGTATTAATTTGCAATATAAATACAATTAATTCGTTTTTTTCATTAATCAATTTGAAAAAATATGCATTAATTGTTTTGCAAACTTCCATTACAATTGAAAATGAAAAGAGGGAGCATTCCTGTAATGAAAAAATTTAAAGAGTAGATAAAAAAAGCACCTCCTGATAGAATACGAGGTATAAGGCTTTGTAAAGCTTATCCCTAATTAATAAGACTATCATTGGAGGTACCTAAAATGAATTATAACCAAAATAAAAGAATAATGCAAATAAATGAACAAACTTTAATAATCGGTATTGATATTGCAAAAGAGAAGCATGTTGCCAGAGCACAGGATTTTAGAGGAATCGAATATGGTAAGACACTTAACTTTACAAATGATAACAAAGGATTTATTGAACTTTATAACTGGCTGAAAAACCTATGTGCGGAGCACGGCAAGAATAATGTGATTGTCGGTATGGAGCCTACAGGTCATTACTGGTTTTGCTTAGCTAAGTTTCTTAGACATAACGGGATAAAAGTAGCTATTGTTAATCCTATGCACGTTAAAAAGAGCAAAGAACTTGATGATAATTCTCCTACTAAAAATGACTCAAAGGATGCCAAAGTTATAGCACAGCTTGTTAAAGATGGCAGGTTTGCAGAGCCTAATATACCCCAAGGTATATATGCTGATTTAAGAACAGCTATGGATTTTAGAGATATATTGATAAAAGAACTAAACAGTGTAAAAGCACGAATAGCACGTTGGCTTGATATTTATTTTCCAGAATTTGAAGATATATTTTCATCTTGGGAAGGTAAAGCAGCGTTATTAACACTAAGGCACTTATCCACACCATCTAAAATTGTTGAAACAAATATTGAAGATATTCTAAAACTGTGGAAAATAGAAGTTAAAAGAGCCGTAGGCGTTAAACGTGCTGAGCTACTTGTGGAAAAAGCACAAATATCCATAGGAGTAACAGAAGGCCTTGAAATGGCTGAATATGAACTCCAATATCTTTTAGATAAATATGATAAAGAAATATAAAGATTACTGTGATGCTTAAATTAAGTGACTTGATGGTTAAGGTTGAAGCTATAATAAATGAAATACCTGGAGAAAAAGAAATGCTTCTTATTCCCGGACTTGGGCTTGTTACTGTTGCAGGCTTCCTATCTGAGGTTTGTGAATTGGCTCAATATGCACATCCACGCCAGATTCAGAAACTTGCCGGGCTTACACTAAAAGAATATAGTTCAGGTAAACATAAAGGACAAACAACCATAACCAAAAGAGGTAGGCGAAAGCTTAGATCATTACTCTTTAAGGCCATTATGCCTATGGTAGCTAAAAATAATGAATTTAAGGCACTGCATAAATACTATACAACTCGTGCAAATAATCCTCTAAAGAAAAAACAATCGCTCATAGCTCTATGCTGTAAGCTAATAAGAGTTCTTTATGCAATAGGAACAAAAGGTGTTGCTTATAATCCACAGAAATTGATAAATGATATTAAACATCCAGAAGTTACAGGTAAAGTTGCTTAATAAATGTGTATAACTATTTTTAGCTAAATATAAATTATCAACAGATTTTTAGATTGTAGTTCTTTGATAAAAGAAGCTTGGAGTAGTCGGTAGTATAAATTACCATACGGGCATAGACCCTGCAAAGGAGCATAACTGACATCCACCTCATGGATAGGTTGAACGAAGGAATTTGGGGACGATGATCCTGCGAGATATGGGAGGGTAGACCACCTGAGAATTGTAGATATCCATTGGCAGACATAATTTACCAAATATACGCTATGTCTATTAAGGTTAACCATATAATACCATTATGCCCCATTTATTAAAATTCTATCCATAAGCTTTGCTTTATCAAAAATGAAAATTTAAGAATAAATGCGTATATTAAAGAAAATTAAAGATTATAAAGGGAGTTAAATTTCCATTTATACTGGGGAAAAAATCTTCCCTTTTTCGGATAATTTTATTTTACCAGTAACATTCATTCAGGTTATTTTATTTTGATTTTTTTAATTTAATTTATTGTGATGTGTAAAACAACTAACTGAAAAGAAGTAGTTTTAGAAGTTTTAAACGAGATGCAATAAATTTTATTCATGGGGCTATTTTATAAAAGATAGTTCTTTCTCTTCATTTCCTTAAATGATATAATATTCTCATTGGAGGGGATAAAGTGGATAATGAAAAGTTATTTGAATTAATGGCTAAAGTGTATTCAGAATTACAATCTACAAAGAGTGAAATGCAAAATGGACTTAAGGAAGTAAAAGAAAAACTTGAAAAAGTTGAAAATGCCGTTACAGGATTAGAATATAAATTAAAAGAAACGAAGAAAACTTTATACGATGGTTATGCTCAAAATACAGAAAGCATTAAAAGAATCGAAATTAAATTAGATGAAATATCAGAAAAAGTAGATAAGCATGATATAAAGATACAAGTAATAGAAGGCGGGGAAAAAGCATTATAACAAAGAAGCTGAAGCGAATATGGCTTTTTTAATATACAATAAAGCTTTGAAAAATCAAACTTCAAGGCTTTTAATTTTTTTCATTCAGTTTTATCGAAAAAAGATATAATATAAATTTATTTAATCTTCGGGAGTTACTTATAGATTATATATTAAGAAGTAATAGAAAATGTAAAACTCAGTATAGAACAGATGGAATATATAAAATCACAGTTTGAGAAGATAATATATCATAAGGATTGTATTTATATTCTTTTCAGAGATTCAAGGATTGAACATGAATGGGAGTTTATTTTAAAATTACAAAGGAAATTGATAAAATTAATACAAGATAAGTTATTAAGATAAAGTGTATAAAAAAGAGGGGGATTAGGAGTCTATATTATTATGATCTTTAGACTCCTAAATTACTAACACAACTATATTATAACATAAAAATAAAAAAAATGTGTTAAGAATATGTTAATAAATTAACGAACAATAAAAATAGCACCCAATTTTAGGTGCTGTTTTTATCTACAAGAGAGAATTATATGCAGGTACGGGAATTTTAACAGTTGCATCGCTATATTGCATAGATAGAGAACTGATTATTGAAGAACAGATTATAAACAAAATTCCCATTTGAGGAGCCATTATAGTAAAATCAACTATTCCATGGACGATTATTGCAGCTTGTATTGCGGATAGTAAAGATACAAGTTTGCAGTTTTCATTATACAATAATCTTATACCTTCGAATATATACATTTTCATATATATATATATAGTTAAACCTACAATGCCTAATGTGGTTGCTAGCGTAATCCATATGTTATGAGCGTGAGCTTCTCTTAGATGATAATTAATAAAATATGTGCCAAAGTCATAGACTCCTAAAAGCCCCCAACCGGTTAAAGGCTTTAGCTGAAACATCTTATAGCACCCGTCCCATATAGCTTGCCTGCTATCAATTGAATTATTAAGCTCATGACCAAATATATTTTTTAAACTGGGCATAATTGAAGGGGCATACATAATTATACCAATTATTAATGATGCTAGCATTAAAAAACGAAAACTCTGTTTGCTTTTATTAAGTGAGAAGTAAATAAATACTCCTGCAAGCAAACCGAAGGCAGCTCCCCTTGAACCAGTAAGAACAAGGGCTATAATAAATAAAGATAATGCAATGTAGTACAAATAAATTTTCTTTTTTCCAGATTTGTTTAAGAAATATATACATAATAATATCATGCAACTAAACCATGCACCTGCAACGTTCGGATTGCCAAATGTACTGTATACTCTGTGATTTTTTGTAGCCCAAGGGGGACACATAATAAGTTTTGCCCAAAGAGGGTTAGACCAAAAGGAAAATGCTATCTTTTCTAATATACCAAGTACAGCAGAAAATAAAGATAATTTTAAAAATAATTTAAGCAAGTTTTCAATTTTATATTCGCTATTGTAGTTATTTTCTATAAAAACACTAAGGCAAAAATATAGAAAAAAAGCTATAGATAGTAACGATGATAAAAAGCTTTTGTTGATTATACCAACGATAAAGGACCAAATAAAAAGAACTAACAGCCCTCTATTCCAAGGATTTCGTTTTATTGAATATTTACCTTTTATAATAGAATAGGCTATATATATAACCGGAATAAATGCAGTATAAGGAGAAATAACAATAAGCAATGATGAAATAAACATTTTAAAGACTCCTTTTTATAATTTTATACACCAATATTTATATTAAATCATAAAGGAATAAACTTCAAATGATTAGGGTTAAATTTAAAAAAATGTTTACAATAGTTTAAAAATGTAATATCTATTTTTATATTTAAATTTATATAAAAATAATATACTTATATTTATTGAATAAGCGTTAATAAACTATTAATAAGATATTAATTTTTTGGTGATAAATATCTTATTTAAAGAAATTAATTACTTTGAAAAAAGACTTATAAAAATATCAATAAAATATTTAATTGGCGATATATTTTAATAATTTTGGACAACTAATTTTTGTTTTTTAATGGTAGTTTGTAGCATTTGCAGCTACCCCCCAAAAATTTCTAAAGAAAATTTAATTGAAGAGGGTATTGTGATATAATAATTACTGAATAGTTTATTTTTTTTAAATATTCAGCATGGGGGGATTAGGATGTCAAAGTATGTTTTATCATTAGATCAAGGAACTACCAGCTCAAGAGCCATACTTTTTAATCGTGAAGGGGAGATAGTATCTGCAGCACAAAAAGAATTTACTCAGATTTATCCTAAGGCAGGATGGGTTGAGCATAATCCAATGGAAATATTAGAGAGCCAGATTCAGGTTGCAAAGGATGCTATTTTAAAGGCGGGTGCAAAACCTGAAGATATAGCTTCAATAGGAATAACAAATCAGAGAGAAACTACAGTAGTTTGGGATAAAAATACAGGAAAGCCTATATATAACGCAATCGTTTGGCAATGCAGAAGAACTGCTTCTATATGTGATAAACTAAAGGAAGATGGATTTTTTGATATAATTAGAAAAAAGACAGGCCTTATTCTTGATGCATATTTTTCAGCAACAAAGATAAAATGGATACTTGATAATGTTGAAGGGGCAAGGGAAAAGGCAGATAAAGGTGAGCTATTATTCGGAAACATAGATACATGGCTTATATGGAACTTAACTGGAGGAAAAGTACATGTAACGGATTATTCTAATGCATCAAGAACAATGCTTTATAATATACATAAATTAAGATGGGATGAAGAATTGTTAGAGATTCTTGATATACCAGAGCTAATGCTTCCAAAGGTTATGCCATCAAGTGCAGTTTATGGCTATACAAGTAGGGACTTATTTGGAGGTGAAATCCCTATATCAGGGGATGCTGGGGATCAGCAGTCAGCGCTTTTTGGTCAAGGATGTTTTATCCCAGGAACTGCAAAAAATACCTATGGTACAGGATGTTTTATGCTTATGAATACAGGGGAAAGGGCTGTTGAGTCTAAAAATGGCCTTTTAACTACAATAGCCTATGGAATCGATGGTAAGGTTGAATATGCTCTTGAAGGAAGCATATTTATAGCTGGGGCGTCAATACAATGGCTCCGTGATGAGCTTAAGATGATAGAAAGTGCAAAGGATACAGAAGATATAGCACTATCTGTTTCAGACAGCAATGGAG
>JAOADY010000136.1 GCA_026417075.1 Caloramator sp. | reverse complement strand
GATTATAATTCTATCATATAGTCATCAATATCTCAATGCTGTATTCTATACAATAATGCCAATAATTATCCCTAATAGCGCCCCTGCAATAACTTCTACAGGAGTATGTCCTATTAACTCTTTTAATCTCTCTTCCTTTATTCCTTTTTCATTTTTTATATCATCTATTATCATATTTAATATCCTTGCCTGATTTCCCGCAGCTCTTCTAACGCCAGCAGCATCGTACATTACTATAAGCGCAAGGCATAAAGATATAGCAAACTCTGGACTGTCAAAGCCAAGCAAATTCCCTGATTTAACTGCCAATGCAACTGAAAATGCTGAATGGGAACTTGGCATTCCTCCAGAACCAACCAATCTTGAATAATCTATTTTGCCAACTTTAAAATAAGTTGTAAAAACTTTAAGAATCTGTGCAACTGCCCATCCTGCAACTGCTGCAATTAATATTTCGTTATTAAGTACTCCACCTATCGACACAATATACCACCTTTAACTTTCTCTGTTTAAAAGATAATCTGTAAGATTTAATAGAAATCCACTTTTATCTATTGTTTTTGCATTATTTCTTGCATTTAATGAATATTCTTCTGCTAATTTTTTAGATTTTTCAATACCTAATATGCTTACATAGGTTGATTTGTTATTTTTTATATCAATTCCTGTGTTTTTTCCAAGTTTTTTAGGATCTCCTACATAATCAAGTATATCATCAACTATTTGAAATGCAATTCCTAGATTTTTCCCATATTCTTTTACTGCCTCTGTCATATCTTCTTTTTGTGCAATTATACATCCACAAAGACAGGAAGCTTCGATTAAAGCCCCTGTCTTCTTTCTATGCATCTTATTTAATGTATCTATATCGATTTTTTTACCCTCACTTTCTAAATCTATTACCTGCCCTCCTATCATGCCTTTTATACCCGCTGCCTTTGCTACAATATCTGCTGCTTTTAAATAGAAAAATTTATTCTTATCTACCGCTTCCTTAAGCATAATCTCAAAGGCATAATTTAAAAGTCCATCCCCTGCAAGTATTGCCATCGCCTCTCCGAAAACCACATGATTAGTCGGCTTACCACGCCTTAAATCGTCATTATCCATAGCAGGCAGATCATCGTGAATAAGAGAATAGGTATGTATGAATTCAATAGCACAGGCAAAATCTAATACATCATCAATTTTACCCCCAAGAGCTTGGCATATTGATATAGAAAGTATCGGTCTTATTCTTTTTCCACCTGCAAGAAGACTGTATTTCATCGCCTCAACAATTCTTACTGGTGCATCATTTTCATCTATTATTTTTTCAAGCCTTTGATTTACTAATTTTTGTTTAAGCCTCAATTCCTTTTGAAAGTCCATTAAATTATTCCTCCTCTAAAGAAAAGTCCTCTTCTATAACCTTTAAATCTTTATCCTTAAGTATTATGCTTATCTTCTTTTGCGCGCTATCGAGTTTTTTATTGCAAAAATCCGCAAGCCTCATACCTTCTTCAAAGATTTTTAAGGACTCTTCTAAAGAAAGATTATCACATTCCATCTTTTCTGCAATTTCTTCAAGCCTTTTTAACGCATCTTCAAATTTCATGATTTCTATGTTTTGTTCCATTTTTATCCTCCAAAACGCTCTCCACCCTACACTTTACAATACCATCGCTAAGGTGAAGATTTATATTATCATCAATACTCAATTGTTTTACGCTTTTTATTATTTCTCCATTATTTTCAACATATCCATATCCTCTTAAAAGTATCTTTGCTGGATTTAATGCGTCTATTTTATTAACTGCTACTTCAATAAGATTTTTATTAAAAATCATTTTATTATTTATACAATTAATCAATCTATATTGTATAGAATCCATATATTGCTGATTTTGGATTATAATATTCTCTGGAGATTTAGAATTTATAATCCTCGTAAAATTATTTACTAAATATCTTTTTTTTGTTATATTATCCTCTATATTATAAGTTAGTCTGCTTTCTAAACTTTTAATTTTATATTTAAGATCGTTATAAGAGGGTACTGCAATTTCTGCTGCATGAGAAGGGGTTGAAGCTCTAATATCGCTTACAAAATCTGATATAGTAAAATCAGTTTCATGTCCTACTGCAGATATAACTGGAATATTGCTCTTGTATATTGCTCTCGCAACTTCCTCTTCATTAAAAGCCCATAGTTCTTCTATGGAGCCTCCCCCTCTTGCAACTATTATAACATCAATATCATCTCTGCTATTAAAATACTCCAAACCTGCAACGATGCTCTCCTTTGCTCCTTCTCCCTGAACCTTTGCAGGATACAGCAATATTTTAACATTGCTGTATCTTCTTGAGGAGACATTTATAATATCCCTTATTACAGCACCAGTTGGAGAAGTTATAACCCCTATTTTCTCTGGAAGCAAAGGTATTTGTCTTTTTCTTTCTTCCTGAAATAATCCTTCTTTTTCAAGTTTTTGTTTAAGCTTTTCAAAGGCTTCATAAAGGCTTCCTAATCCATCCTTTTGCATACTACAGCAATAGAGTTGGTATTGTCCATCTTTTTCATATACCGATACATAACCGGATATTATAACCTTCATACCGTCCTCAGGCATAAATTTTAAGAAAAAGTTATACCCTTTAAACATAACGCATCTTATCTTAGATTCTTCGTCCTTTAAAGTAAAATACATATGCCCGGAGGAATGAAGTTTAAAATTAGAAATTTCTCCTGTTACTGTAACGTTGCAAAGTTCAGCATCGCTTTCTATTATATCCTTTATATATGTAGTTAAAGTTGATACTGTAAAGGGCTGTTTACTCATAATTATTAAAAGCCTCCAAAACATTTTCAATAAGCATGGTTGTTGTCATTGAACCAACTCCACCTGGAACAGGCGTTATATAAGATGCTTTTTTTAATACATTTTCAAAATCAACGTCCCCTTTAAGTTTTCCATCTACCATAGTCGTTCCTGCATCTATTACTACTGCTCCTTCTTTTACCATATCAGCTGTAATCAACATGGGTTTCCCCACTGCACTTACAATTATATCACAATCTATAAGCTGTGATTTTAAATTGGAAGTTTTGGAATGGCACAAAACTACAGTTGCATTATTATTAAGGAGCATCATAGCTGCAGGTTTTCCAACTATATTGCTTCTTCCAACAACTGCAGCTTTTTTCCCTGATATTTCAATTTTGTATTCCTTCAAAAGCCTAATTATACCCTTTGGAGTGCAGGGCATTAAACATTTTTCTCCTCTAAACAACCTCCCTGCATTTTTAGGATTAAAACAGTCAACATCCTTACGAAAATCTATTAAGTTTGCTATTTTATTTTCGTTTATATGCTCTGGCAGAGGAACCTGTACAATTATTCCATGTACATCTTTTCTCTTATTTAATGTTTCAATAAGTTCAATTAGTTCTTCTTCCTTTGTGCTCTTTGGAAGTTCATAAGTTATAGAGCCAAGTCCCGTCTTAATACACACTTTTTCCTTGTTTTTAACATAGGAAGCAGAAGCTTCATCCCCTTCAACTATAATCGTTGCAAGAGTGGGTTTTATACCTTTTTCAAGCTCAATTTTTTTAATTTCTTCTGATAATTTTTCCCTTATTCCTTCAGCAATTTTCTTTCCATCCATAATAACTCCCATTTTAAACACCTCTCAAATTCATGTATCCAATATACGCAACTCCTGTTGCATTATCCGAAGCATATTTAGAATTAGAAAAATATATATCTTTTGAAAACCTTTTTAATATATAATTTTTTAAAAAACTGCTCGATGCTACACCCCCCATAATTAATACTGGAAGTTTATATTCCTTTAATGTATTTATAAGCAATTTTTCAATCGTTTTGGAAGCACATAACATAACTGAATAGCTTATCTCTTCATGATTATAACCTTTATCTATATATTTTAACCCTAAAGTTTCCTGACCAGAAAGATTAAACTTTAATTCATCAACTCTTGATGGTATTCTTAATTGTGAATCGCTAATTGAAAGAGCTGCATCATCCACAAATTTGCCTGAAGGAAATTCATATCCTAAAGCAACTCCAATCCTGTCTATAAACTGTCCAAGGCTTATATCCTTAGTTCCTCCGATTTTTTCTATAAAATAGTTTTTATCCCTTTTTACATATAAAATTTCAGATGTCCCTCCTGATAAATGAAAAGCAATGAATTCTTTAAAATTAAAATTTATACAGCGGCAGGCAGCTTCAATATGCCCCTCCTGATGAGTAGTATAAAAAATATTTATATTATTGGTATATGCAATTGCCTGTCCTATACTCTCTCCTGCTTTAAATACAGGCATATATGAATCTTCCTTTGGTCTAGGTTTTACACTTACACATACCGCATCTATACCTTTCACAGCATCATCATTTAACATAAGCGGCAGATTATTTACATGCTGAAAAAGGGCTTCAGATTGTCTCAAGCCCTTTTCTCCCTTTTTTACTTTAAGAAGTTTTCTAACATCATATATAATCTTGCCTTCTTCAACTACTGCAATTGAAGTGGTATAATTGCTTGTATCTATTCCTAAGACCTTCATTAGTTCTATCTCCTTATTACGTTGTTGAGTATACCATTGATAAATGCCTTTGATTGATCTGTACTGTATTTTTTTGCAAGTTCAATAGCTTCATTTACAGCAACTATATCAGGTACATCATCTCTAAATAAAATTTCATAAATACCAAGTCTTAAAATTGCAATATCAACCTTTGCAATTCTATTTATTTTCCATCCTGGCTTTAAATACTTTTCTATATTGCTGTTAATCAAATTCAAGTTTTTTTCCACTCCATCAACGCAACTTTTTATGTATTCAATATCCTCACTTGTAAGTTCTGTATCGCTATTTTCTAAAAAATTATTAAATGCTTCCGATGCCCTGGAACCACTTAAATCCATTTGATATATCAAAGTCATTGCCTTTTCTCTTGCAAGTTTTCTACTCATTTAGCACCCTCCAATTATCTCCATTCATCCGGAAGTATTTTTTGTATTATTTCTACTATACTCTCTTTATTATCTATCTTTTTCCCAATATAATACCCCATAAATGCACATATTGCAATAAACAATGTCTTAAAAAAACCAATGGATAGTACAAATATCGCAATTATAAGACCTATAACTGTACCTATAAATTTCCCCTCGTTATTGTGGAAAATATTTAAAAAAGTTTCTTTCCACATTAATAACACCTCACTATTCAAAACGAAGCCTTGTACTTTGAGCTACATCTTCTACAACAACTTTTATTTCTCCTACTGGAATTTCAGCAACGTTTTCTATATAAACTCTGATATTTTCCTGTATTTCTTTAATTGTATTAGGTATATTTATATCCGGTAAAATTAAAGCTTTTATAAGTATATTCATACTGTCCTTTCCAGGCTTTACAAAAACTTTAACATCCTTTATTCCCCTTGTCTGACTTACAGTTTTAAGTACAAGAGATTTTATCGTTTCGTTTGATATGTACATATCCCCCTGGGGCATACTCTTTAATACTCCAAGCTTTGAAGATGCTGAACTCTTAAAAAAAGAAACTAAAAAATATATATTTAAAAATATAAGAACTATAGCTCCAGCAAAACAATACCATTTATATGTACCGTATAAATTATTAACAATCTGTATAGCTTGATTATAGGATATATAGTTTAAAGGAGCAAGTAAAAACAGCGCATAAAGACACGTTAGAGCAATAATATATAGAATAAGCATAAACTTATTCATACTGTTCATAAATTCATCTCCCTCGCAATTTAAAATTAACCCTCATTAAATAGAGGGTTAACAAATATCATTTAATTTTTTTAGGTACGTCTTCTTCTTTCTGTTCTTTGGAAATATTTATACCCTGAACATGTATATTTACTTCAACAACCTTAAGTCCTGTCATAGTCTCAACAGCCTTTTTTACATTCTGCTGAACTTCCCATGCTACTTCAGGAATTCTAAATCCAAACTCTAATACAAGGAAAAGATCTATTGCAACTTCTTCTTCACTAAGCTGTACCTTTATACCTTTATTTGAGGATTTCATTCCAAACTTTTCAGCAATATCATCAGTAAATCCTCCACTCATGCCTGCAACACCCTTAACTTCTGTTGCCGCAAGGGATGCTATAATATTCACAACCTCAGGAGCAATTTTTACTTCTCCAACTTCATTTATCATAGTTGTATTTTCATCCATTATTACCACCTCCTGTATATAATTTATAGTTATAGTCTACATCCATTATAGCAAAAAATCAATAATTTTACAAAACTATATAATGCGGCGAACCTCCCATTGTTATTTTTCGCCGCATTATATTTTATAAAATATCATTCTTTAGATTTTATTGTTATGTTTGAAGGAGATACATGGGTTGTTCTAACGATTATATCTTTTAACTGATTTGCTTGTTCCTGTGTTAATTGTTCATTAGTTTTTACACAAAGTTCAACTCCATTATCGTCTATAAAGCATATTGCATCTTCAAAACCTCTTTCTTTAACAAGGGTCTCCACTGTATTTTCCTTATTTCCCCAATCTAATATCTGCATAAGTTTTGTAGTAGCAGCTGCTTTTGCTTCTTTATTTGCATGATTGTCATTTATAATTTTTTGGAATTCCTCTTTCATAGTGCTTCTTTGATTATCCCTTCCCATCCTCGAATCAGCAAAAAAATTAGTTGTCTGTTTTTTCTGGCTTATCTTTGAGCTTAGTGCTCCTGTATTCTGAGCAGTATCATTAAATTTCTTTGCAAAGTAACCTGAACATCCTATAAGTACTATTAATACAGCAATTATAATCGTTTGCCTTCTTAAGTTTGACATAATATCCCCCCATTATTTATTCTAAGTAATTATATGAAATCATTATAAATAATATACTTAATTTAATATTACTTTTTCATAGGCATTACAGATACTTTGCTTGCAGGTATATTAAGAACAGTTTTTACTGAATTTAAAATTCTTTCTTTTATTTCAGAACTACTTGCTCCCTCTGCAACAACTATAACGCCACCAACTGTTGGATTTATCTGTTTAATAATATATGGTTTGCTTGTTCCTGCTTCACTTATCAAAACGATATTTTGATTTTTACTCGTCTCCGTAGTAACTCTAAGACCTCCTTGGCTATCCTTTTCCTCTACTTTCCTATTTGTATCATTTATATTAAGAGCAGGAATAGATTCGCTTCCTCCCTCAAAATAAATCATTACCGTTACTTTTCCAACCCCTTGTATTTGAGATAGTGTATCTATTAAATCCTTCTTTACCCTATCCTCAAAATTCGATGAAGTAGCAATAATATTTGAATTCGTATTTACTTCAACTGTATTTTTTGTCTCATTACCTTTTTTAGAGTTTAATGTTGATGTTATATCTCCAATAAGAATTAATAATACACCACAAAGTAGCAAAATTATTAAATAGTATATAGTCTTTTTCCTATCCGAATTTAATTTTTCAATAATCTTTTTTAAATTCATATTAATCCCTCACTTTAAAAATTTAATATAAGAAGGATTTATGTTATATTTTTTTTCAAGCAATCTTACTATTTTATCATCCCTGTATTTATCTTCGTTCTCATTTCTCTCTCCAATAACTACTTTATCAACGGATTTTATTGTAGAATTATCTTCCTGTGGTTTAAGTTCTATAAATTTTATATTAGTAAATCCATAAATATCATCATTGCTTTTATCTAGTATTACATTAGTAATACAATATTTTTTTTTAGTAGATTCAAATATATCCTTCTCTATACTCTCTTTTAGTTTTTCTTTAAAAATATGTTCCGTTTGCATTCTCACCTTTTTTTGCACATCTATCTGATTTGAATTTACTGCAAAGGTATTATACTGATTTTCATAGTTTAATATATATGTTTCAATATTGTTTTTTTTATCAAAAATCTTAAAAACTGGTATTAATATAGTTATTATTACTATGAGTCCTGTTACAAATCTTGCATATTTTCTTATACTATTTTGAGGTAAAATAATATCGATAAAGGCAAGAAACATAACCATAACCGTAACAGATAAGATATAGTTTTTTAAAAATTGTAACATTATATCACCCTGCCATTACTATTAGTCTTCCAGTCTGAGCTATTATAGTTATCATTATAAAAAACATAACTGCTACAGACAACACACATACGAATATCATTGTAATTGAATTTCCAACAGTACTGAGGCAATTTATAACTTTTTTATCAACTATAGGTTCCATTACTGCACTTGCAAATTTATATATAAGAGCTACAATTATAATCTTTATCAATGGGAAAATACAAATAAGCATCATTATTATAAGCCCTGCTATACTTACAGCATCCTTTAATATAAGCGAATAACCTGCAACGGTTGTAACTGCATCAGACAGGCATTTCCCGACAACAGGTATAAAATTATCCACAGCAAACTTTGCAGATTTTACTGCAACCTCATCAAAGGTTGCAGATGTACTTGCTCTTATTGTAACTACAGCAGTAAATATCGTCATTATAAAACCTAATATCCAAAGATTGATCTGCTTTGCAAGGTCAGCAAGCTTTGATATTTTTATTTCATCGCTTAGATTATTAACTATATATAATACAGTAACCACCATAGTCATAGGAATAATTAAATTTCTAATCACATCACTCGTAATTCTTATAACAAACATCAAAATTGGATCAAGAGTTGCTGCTGAGGCAAAACCTCCAACTGCTGCTAAAAGTATAATAAGCGCTGGCATTAACGCATTTGTAAATTCAATCATACCATCGATAGCCTTTTTCCCTATACTTATAGATAATACAAAGCTTTTAATTATAATTACTACCATGATTAAAAAACATACATAATAAGCAACCTTTGAAACGCCTTCATTTTCAAAAGCATTTTGAATATTTTGAAGCACTGCACACAAAATGCCTATAAATAAAAGCTCAACAAAAAGCCTTGAATTTGCAGTTATTTCATTAAATATAAATTTTATAAGGCTTTGTATAAATGTTTTAAATGTAATACCTGTAGAACCTGTTGCTCTATATGTATCAATCATTTTTGAAAAGCTTATATCAGGCAGATAGTTTTCCTCTTGTTGCAATTTTTTAGAATAATCTTCAAGCTTTGAAATGTCAATAAGCGAATCATTATCTACCTTTGCATAAACTTTAAAATTTATAAGAAACAACAAAAATATTATCAGAATAATATATTTTTTACTCATAATTTTCACCTATGGCATTATTTTTATAACCATATCCATTACAGCCATCAATACTGGAATCGATAGAGTTATAATTAATATTTTACCTGCCATCTCTATCTTTCCTGCAATGGATGTTTGTCCAGCATCTTTACATATCTCAATACCAAAGGATGTAAGATATGCTATAGCGATTATTTTTAATACTACATTGATATATGTAAATTCTATATTTACCTTTGTAGCTATCTGCTGAAGGGCTTGAATTACTACAGTAATCCTGCCTATCATAAACAGAAATATTAAAATCCCTGCTACAAGGCTAATCTGCATTGCAATTTCAGGTCTTTCATCCTTAAGCATCACTACTATTATTGTTGAAATAATACCTATTACAATTATCTGAATTATTTCCATTTAATCACCTTCTATAATTGAAAAAGGGTTTTAATACTATCAAATAGCTTGCTTATAAGTCCTATTACCATCATTAGAACAACAACTAATCCTGTTAATGTAACAAGAGTTGCCTGCTCGTCCTTTCCAAGATTTTTTAAAATTTTGTCAAGCACAGCTATTAATATACCAACAGCAGCAATTTTAAATATAAGCCCCACATCCATATTTTTCACCTCTTTTATATTAAAATTATTACTATCATTATCCCACAGCAAACCCCAAGATATTTATAAAGTCTCTCATTTTTTCTTTTGGACTCTTGAGCACTTTTTTCAAACATTTTAAGCTTTTCTACGGTTATATTAAAATTCTTTTTTTGTGCCTCTAAATCTCCACTTCCAAGTGCTTGCATAAAAGCTCTAATTACTTCAATTTCATCTTTTTCAAAATAAAAATCAGATTTAAATTCATTAAGTGCACTATCATAAGCTTCCAATATACTTTGAACTTTTTTATCCTTTATCAGATTGCTCATATAAATAAAAAATTTTTTTATAGTATCACTGCAATTCAGTGAAACATTATAAAAAGCTTCTGCTATTGGCGTTGCTTTAAAAACTACTTCTGATTCAAGCATATTTAAAGCATACTGCATATCTACAATCTGTCTCACCCTTTCAGTGAATGTCATCGCATACAATAATCCAATTATTGAAGTTGATGCAACAACAATAATACTTCCTAAAATTTTCAGCATAAAATCCCCCCTTTTTTTCTTAGGCTTTTAAAAGTTTAGTATTTCCTCAATTGTTCCTGGTCCTTTTTTTCTACTCAATATTAAAATTCTTTCAAAGGCTTTATTTGCCATAAGGCTTCTTATCCCTGCTTTTTTTAATATTTCATCCATATCCTTCCCATGAACAGTTGATATTACTTTTATCCCTGAATTTATTGCTTCTTCAATAGCATCTGCATCCTTTAAACTTCCAATTTCATCAACTGCTATTATTTCTGGAGACATGGATCTTAAAAGCATAATAATTCCCTGTACTTTAGGGCACGCATCTATTACATCTGTTCTTATTCCTACATCCTTTTGAGGTATTCCAAGATAGCAACCTGCTATTTCCGACCTTTCATCAACTATCCCAACTTTATGACCTCTTAAATTTATTTCTGAACATCCATTGCTAATAATTCTGATTATATCCCTTAAAAGAGTAGTTTTACCACATCCTGGAGGAGAAGCTATAAGAGTGTGCTTAATGCCCTCTGAATAAAGTCTTTTTACGGCATTTATCCCACATCCCTTAACTTCTCTTGCTATTCTTATATTTAAGCTTGATATATTTCTTACTGTTTTTATCCTGTTTTCTTCAAGTACAACTCTTCCAACTATTCCAACCCTATGTCCTCCTTTTAAAGTTAGAAATCCTTGTTTTAATTCTTCTTCCACTGCATATATGGAAAAATCGCTCATAAGCTGAAGCGTTCTTTCTATATCATTTTTTTCAACTATAAAAGTTCTAATATTATTTTTTTGAAGCCCCATTTCCCCCAAAAAATAATCATAACCATCTTTAAATATCATCAGAGGTTTTTCTGCTCTCATTCTTATTTCTTCAATTCCACTTATTTCATTAAGATTTAGCTCACTTATCTTTTTTGCTACTCTCTGCGAAAGAAGTGGTAATATTTCTCTTTTAAGTATTTCCAAAATACTTTTATCATCAGTTACGTCCATAGACATGCCCCCTTTCTTAATATAATGTTTATTATCATCCTCAAAAATTTATAACAAAATATTATTAAATTAAAATAAAAAAACTTCCCGATAAATCGGGAAGTTAAAAATTTATTCGTCTTTACAGTCGCAGTTTTCATCGCCACAGCAACACCCAAAATGTATAGGCTTATTGCAGTTTGGACATATTATTTCATCATCTTCGTCATCTTCAAACATCTCTTCATCGAGATAAACTGTTTCATGGCAGTTAGGACATTCAACTTCTATATATCCATCATCTTCGTAATCATAATCATCGTCTTCATCTTCATAGACATCATCTTCAAGTCTAGCAAGATCCTGATCCATTGTATCAACGTATTCATCAAGTTCATTTTGGTTTTCTTCTAGTATCTCAATAGCTTCTGCCATTTCATCCATCGTTTCTATGATAGCTTTAAAAAGTTTTGCTTCCTTACTGCTACTATCGAGTTCAAGTCCTTCCATCAAGCCTTTTAAGTATGCTACTTTTTCTTTTACGTTTTCCATCGTAACGCCTCCTTAAATAAATAATATTGATCAACAACAGCTCACTAATACTGAAAAAAGCTGCTATCAATCAATATTAGTATGCATTATACACGGGACATATATTCGCCTGTTCTTGTATCTATTCTTATAACGTCTCCAGTATTTACAAATAAAGGTACCATAAATGTTGCTCCTGTTTCAACAGTAGCAGGTTTCATAACATTAGTTGCTGTATCTCCTCTAAATCCAGGCTCTGTTTCAGTTACAGTAAGTTCAACGAAGTTAGGTGCTTCAACCGAGAATGCCTCTCCCTTATAGAATTTTATTATTGCAAACATATTTTCTTTAAGGTATTTTATAGCATCCTCAACTTTTTCATGATTCAATGGAACCTGATCATATGTATCCATATCCATGAAGTAATATAAAGTTCCATCATTGTAAAGATACTGCATTTCCTTTCTTTCAATTATTGCTTCTGGAAATTTTTCTGTTGGGTTGAAAGTCTTTTCAACTACTGCTCCTGTAACAACATTTTTAAGCTTTGTCCTTACAAAAGCAGCTCCTTTTCCGGGTTTTACATGCATAAAATCAACTATTGTGTAAACTTGTCCATCCAATTCAAAAGTTACACCTTTTCTAAAATCTCCTGCTGAAATCATGTACTTTATCCCTCCATTAGATATTATTTGCTATATAATAATATTTTAAACTTAATTATCATAAATTATTGATTTTTTATATAAAAATTATAACTCTATAAGCTCCTTTGGAGATTTGGATAATACCTTATATCCATCTTCAGTTACAAGGATTAAGTCTTCGATTCGTACTCCTCCATATTCAGGAATATATATTCCCGGTTCATCAGTTATTACCATTCCTACTTCTAAAACATCTTTGCTTAAAACACTGACTCTTGGGCTCTCATGAATTTCTCTGCCAACGCCATGACCTAACCCATGTCCGAATCTGTCTCCATAACCTTTATTAGTAATAATATCCCTTGCAATTTTATCTATTTCACAACAAGCCATATTAGGTCTTATTGCTTTAAGAGCTGCTTCATTCGCTTCAAGAACTATATTATATATTTCTTTTTGTCTATCGTCAGCTTTTCCTATAACTATTGTTCTTGTCATATCTGAACAATAACCCTCATACAAACATCCAAAATCGAGAGTTAAAAAATCTCCCTTCTCAATAACTTTATCTGAGGCAACTCCATGGGGAAGGGATGATCTTTTACCTGATGCAACAATAGAATCAAAGGAAGACTTTGATGCACCCTTTTGTCTCATGAAAAACTCAAGTTCAAGAGCTACATCCTTTTCCTTCATATTAGGTTTAATAAAATCGAGAATATGTAAAAATGCTTCATCGGCTATCTGTGCAGCCTTTGATATGTATTCAATTTCATCTTCATCCTTTATTATTCTAAGTTTTTCAACTGCACCATCTAATTTTACAAGTTCTATTCCTTCAAGAAATTCTTTAAATTTCATATATTGTAAAAAATTTATTCTATCTTCTTCAAATCCTATTCTTTTTATTCCATTATCTATGACAATTTTTTTAATATAATCATAAACTGAAGGTGCTTTATATTCTATTATTTCAAAGTTTTTTACTTCATTTTTTGCCTGTTCAGTATACCTTGAATCAGTAATAAAAAATGCCTTATCCTTCGTTATTATAGCAAAACTCTCATCACCAGTAAAACCCGTAAGATAGTTTCTATTTACATCACTTATTATAAGAGCTGCATCTATACCTATAGTATCAAACTGCTGGCGAAACATCGCTATTCTCTTTTCAACCATAAACCCCTACCTCCTCATTATAAATGCTTTTTAATTAATATATACATAACAATAGTATTTTAGCAAATTTGTAGATATAATGCAAACTATAATTAAATTGCCTAAAAAGTATACTTTATATATTCAAAAGCTTTTAATCAAGCACATCTATTTTTATTATTCATTATAAATTATTTCATAATCTGAATAGCCCTCTTTTTCAGCCTCATTATCAGATAAAAAATAATAATATATTTGAAGGTGTGCATTAAAACCCTTATCTGATTTTATTAATATTAAATTTTTTATTTCACAAATTCTTTTATCTTCTTCACAGTATTTTATAAAACTGCATATATTTTTGTAGTCTCCACTTAAAATCACTTGAACTTTATCAGCATAAAGTTTTAATTTTTTTATATTATTTTTATAATTAATATCTTTAATTTCAAAGGGAGTATTAAAACTAATTCTGTTCAATGTCAAATCTAATGAATCAGCGTATTTTTTTATATTGCTGATAATTTTAGAACTATCCTCAGATTGCGGAATTTCAAAATTTATTTGAATTGTTTCTAATGATTTTTGAGTACAGTTTTGATTTTCTAACTCTTTAATTTCTATATTTAAATCTCTAATCTTATTCAAAAAAAATAAAAGATAATGAAAACAATATAAATATGATATTATAGTGATTATACTAGATATTAATAAAAACTTTTCTCTTTTACTTAGACCTTTCATTTTTTCACCTTTATAAAAAAATATTTATATTAAAACTGTATATACTTTTAGTATTTGTATACTCAATATCCATAAGTCGTATAAGTTCATTCTTATAATTTTCTTGAAGTTTATCAATAAAAAAAACTATTGTGCTATAATCCTCAACCTCCCCTTTAATAGTTACGACTTTATTTTTATAATCCATAGAATTAATAATAAGACCTTCTGGAATACATTTGTATACGTTTTCAGCAATTGGACATAAATATATTTTTTTATCTATAAGCTTTTTCAATACATTATAATAATCATTTAAAATATTATTATTATAGTTGTCGTATACAGATTCATTTATTTTTTTTAGTTCCTGCTCTTTTTGTTCTAAATTTTTAAATTTTATATACGGAATATACAACATACATATTAAAATAATAGTTATATTTATTAGTAAAATAATCTTATTTTTATTATTCAAATTAAAATTTCTTTTCTCAATAACAAGTCCATCAATAAAATTCACATCCTTCATATTAACCTCCAAATCACCTAATATTCTCATTTTCTTATAAAAACTCCTACATTATTTATGAAATTATCTTTATCAATACAGCTTTTCTCTACTGAAAGCATATAATATGGAGATATAAATGAAATTTTATTGCTTTTTAAAAACTTTAAAGCCCTTTCTCTGCTTTCTGTCAATGGTTCAATCACATCTATCTTAAGATTTAAACTTTTAGAAATTGAAATACAAAACTCTATTATATCTTTAGGTACTGCAAAAACTTTAATTCGAAATACTTTGCTTAAATTAGATTTAACCTTTTTATAATATATATTATAATTTTTAAAATCTTCTCCTAATTCATTTTCCATTTCCCAAAAAATATTTTTTTCTATGTACTTTTTACTCATAGAAGGAATATCCGCGTATTTTAATACTAAATTCGTATCCTTTAAAACATATCTAATTACCTTTGGAGATATTTTATTTGTTTTAATAAACTCTTTAATAATGTTACAAATATTATGCTCATTATAGTTTTTGTATGATATTTGAATTTTAAAATCATCAATTAACTTTAATTTAAAAAAAGTTTTTTCTGCATATATTATATAAATGTAATTATCATCAATATAAACAGATATCATTCTCTTTATTATAAAATCCTTTATTTTATTTAATAAACCTCTTAACTGTTTTCTTAATATTGTAATCATACCCCTTATAACTTCCCATTGAATTTATAATATACTCTACATTATTATCTTTTGTTTGTGATGAAATACTTATTGTTATCATAGATTCAATATTTATCCTATCGCTAAAAATCTTTACATAATCATCATAAATTCCTAGGTAATATGTCTTATTGAAAGATTTAGGATAGCTATATTCCTTTATAATTTTTTTAGAAAATTCTATTCCTGCCTCTGCATTATATAAGGCCTGTTGTTTTAAAAAAATATTTGAACTTATTTTATAGTCTATAACTGCTAAATCTATCATTTTAAAGGAAAACATCATTATAGGTATCAAAAGTATAATTATATATATAGCTGCAAATCCTTTTTTAATCATATACATCACTTCTATTTAATATATACAATATCTTAACCTTATCTTTAAAATGCAATGATAAAAAATAAAGATTTTGAATATCTTCAATCTTTTTTATTTCAATTTTTGATATTCCTGATGCTATCTGCTGGGAATCTGTATCATATCTTAATATATTATCTTTAATATAAATTCTTTTTCCATCGATTAATAAAAAATCCTTTTCTACATCAATATTTTGTGCCTTAATTATATTCTCATAAAGAAAATCAGCTGCAATTTTCATATTTTCCTGGATGTCAACATTAGACTCTATCTTTTTTATAAATGCATTATAATAATATAAAAAATTCAGTACATAGGATAATAGTACAGCTAATATTATTGTTGCCATCAATACTTCAATTAAGGTATAACCATTCTTTTTCATACTACCCCCTTCAAATCTATCTTATTGAAACAAGTGAAATGATAAGTTCATCTTTATTCACATTAAAAACAGAAACTTTAACTCCTGAAAGATAACTTCCATCAATTCTTTTTACTTCAATTCTGTATTTTTTATAGCTTTGTTGTGGTAATAAATTTATGTCAACTTCTTTTATGATTTTACCAAACTTATTTATTAATTCATAATTATCATCAGCATAAAATATAATACCATCAGGAATTTCTATATCTTGACTCCTACATATTTCACATGCTGACCTTGCTATATAAAAAGCTTCTTCCTTATCCTTCGATGTGTTGTTTATATTTATAGCTCTTAGGTGGAGATTGCAGACAGCAATCAATATGCCTGATATTACTGCAGATATTAAAACTATCTCTATTAATGTAAAACCTTTATATTTTTTCATTTGTCTACCTTCATTATTCTTGTATAACCTATGGTCAAGGTTATAGATTTTTCTCTACCTGTTTCTTTATCGATTAAAGTAATTTTACATGGGGGATTAACATTGCCTTTAGAATAAAAAATCAGCCTGTTCTCCGCATCAATTTTGCTAAAAGTGCTTTTATTTCTGCTAATATAAATATTATCAGGAAGCTTTACCTTTCTTATAGCCTTAGAATCACTATAAATCATATATTCACTGTATTCTCCCTTTCCGTTATCATTAAAAAATAGAACCCTAACAGTAGTTTTGTTTTTACATATTGCTGTCATCTTTGCATATCTAAGGTCAGCTATAAGTTCTTCACAAGAAACATCAAGCCTGTCTTTAGTAACATATGGCTTAATCTGAGGATAGCATAAAGAAGATATCATAATAATTATAAATATAGAACATAATGTTTCAATAAGAGTAAACCCTTTTCTAGTATTCATAAAATATACCTCCAACAGCTATCTATAATTAATATCCATAAAAATATATTTTTATACTTTAGATAAAAAATAAAAGCCCGACTATTACATCAGACTTTTAAAATACCATGCCATTATATTTTCTCCCCAAAATATAGTAATAATAGAAGCTAAGGCTATAAAAGGTCCAAAAGGTATGTAATCCTTTCTTGATTTTCTTTTTGTAATAATTAACAATCCACCTACTATGGCTCCTATTATAAAAGTTAAAAAGAGCATTACTATTGACAATTTAAATCCAAGATAAAGTCCACATATAAAGCATATCTCAACATCTCCCCAGCCCATACCCTTTGTAAGTATTATAATTAAAGCTATTACGCCTGCTGCAAAAACTGCCCCAAAAATATAATTTAATATTATTCCATAATGAAATATTGCATATGATGTAAATAAAACACCTGTAATCAATCCTACTAAAATAGTGCTAAAATAAACATCAGTAGTTTTTAAATCTATAATGCCTATTACTATTAAAATACAAATAAATACTGCATATTTAAAAAAATTAAATGTTATTCCATATTTATAATATAAGCCAACTAAGATTGCAGCCGTAAATATTTCAATCAAAGGATATACAGCAGAAATTTTTGTATTACAAAATCTGCATCTTCCTTTTAAATTAACATAACTTAAAACTGGAATTAAATCATACCACTTTATTCTATTCCCACAGTTTGTACAGCGGGACGGTGGATAAGAAATAGGCTCATTATTAGGTATTCTATAAATGCAAACATTTAAAAAGCTTCCAATAACGAGCCCATAGATTATAAGAAATATTGTATCCATTCCCCTTACTCCCCTTTGAAATGCGCTGTCTATATTTTTGTATTCATAAAGATAAAGTTAATAATATTATTTTTCATTTGCTCTTGTTTTTTGATAATAATTTGTTTCATTAGGATTTTCAATAAACTTTTTTAAATCTTCTACCTTTTCAACGCCAGATGGGAAATCCTCAGGCCAACTGTTTAAATATTTTTTCTTGTCTTTTTCTTTTGGGAAAAGCTTTTCTTTTACAGACTCAATCTTATCGCTATCATTAATTAATTCATCTGATTCAACATTGTAAAGCTCGATAGCGCTTATAATTGTTTTAGCATTTGATAAATAAGTAGCTTTTTTAGCACTTTTATTGTAATTGCCAATTCTAGGTACAACAATTGACATAATAATACCAAGAATTGCTATAACAGATAATAATTCAATAAGGGTAAAGCCTTTATTTTTATTTTTCATAATTATATCGCCTCCTACCCTTATTGTTTCCATATATTTCTTTTTTATTCATTAAATGTTATTTGTATCCAAATATATCATATATTTGAAATATAGGTGCAATAACTGATATAACAATAAACCCTACAATAAAAGATAAAACAACTATTATAGCAGGCTCAATAATTGTTAAAATTCGTGCAGATTGGTTTTCTACTTCAATTTCATATATTTCGTAACACTTTTTAAGCATCAAATCAAGACTTCCTGATTCTTCACCAATTTTAATAGATTTTATTATATTTTGTGGAACTATTTTTTGAGCTTCAAAGGCACAGCCAATACTACTTCCTTCTTTAATCATTTCAATAGCTCCTTGTATTGAGCTTTTAATATTTTTATCATCTATAACCTCTAAACATATATCCATGCTTTCAATTATTGATACACCGCTTAAAACAAGCATTGAAAAGGCTCTTATAAAGTTTAGCCATAAAACATTGATATATATTTTATTATAAATAGGAATATTTAATCTTATAGAATTTAAGAAAGCAAACAAATCCTTATCCTTAAAAAATTTTTTTATTATAATAAAAAATAAACATAAAAATAAAATTATTATAAACCATTTCCCTCGTATAAAACTACTAATACTCAATACCACTTTTGTAGATAAAGGAAATTCTTTTATATCAAATTGATTAAATATGGATAAAAAAGATGGTATTACTTTAAATAACAATATATTTATTACAACTAAAGCAAAAACAGCTACAATAATTGGGTATATCAAAATCTGCTTAAGTTTCTCTTCTGATTTATATTTCCATTCAAAGTATTCAGCCATAGATTCCATAATCTCATCAAGCCTTCCACTATTTTCCCCTACTTTAACCATTTTGACTAAAATGTCTGGAACCCTTTGATTTCTGCATAATGCATTTGATATATTCATTCCTTTTTCTATACTTTGAATTACTCCTTCAAAATAATCCTTATAAACTTTTAAATTCATACCATCTTTAATTATTTGAAAGGCTTGTATTATATTAACACCTGAACTTATAAAGAGCGAAATCTGCTTGCAAATCATAAAAAGCTCTTTACTTGTTAACTTAGAAGGAATAAATAAATCCATCAAACTTTTATTGCAGTTTTTAATAAAATATGGATAGTAGCCATATTCTCTGATTATTGTTATTACACCATTTTCATCTTCAGAAATTACACTCCCACTTATAATATCCCCATTTATATTTTTTGCTCTAAATCTATAAGCAGGCATAAGTACACCTTCTTAAAAGTTAATCAATCTTTCCATGATATCTTTATCTACGCAATATGTAAGAGCATCATCATAGGTAATTATACCCTTTTTATAAAGTTCGACTAGAGACATATCCATAGTTTTCATACCGTATTTTCCTCCAGTTTGAACTGCAGAATCTATCTGATGAGTTTTACCTTCCCTAATAAGATTTCTAATAGCAGGCGTTGCAACCATAATCTCAAGTGCACATACTCTTCCATCTCCATTAGATTTTGGAATAAGCTGTTGAGATATTATACCTTCAAGAACAGCAGAAAGTTGAACCTTTATCTGTTGCTGTTGATGAGGTGGAAATACATCAACAATTCTATCAATGGTTTTTGAAGCCCCAATTGTATGCAAAGTTGACATAACAAGATGACCTGTTTCAGCAGCAGTTATAGCAATAGAAATTGTTTCAAGATCTCTCATTTCTCCTACAAGTATAACATCTGGATCTTCTCTTAATGCTGCTCTTAGCGCTGATGAATAGGACTTTGTATCATGACCAACTTCCCTTTGATTTACAATACTTTTTTTATGTTTATGTAAATATTCTATAGGATCTTCAAGAGTAATAATATGCCCACTCCTTGTATTGTTAATCTCATTTATCATAGCTGCAAGAGTAGTAGATTTTCCACTTCCAGTGGGTCCAGTAACAAGTATTAGTCCTCTGTTTTTTTTGCAAAGGCTTTTTATAATCTGAGGCATTTCAAGTTTTTCTAATGTTGGCATTTGAAGGGCAACCGTTCTTAATGCCATAGCATCGCTTCCTCTTTGTCTGAAAATATTTGCCCTAAACCTTCCTTTGCCTTGAATAGAATAGGAAAGATCTATTTCACCCTCAGAAATATATTTTTCATATTGTTCTTCAGTAAGTATACATTTTGTGTATTCTTCTGTATCATTAGGAGTTAGCTTTTCATTTCCATAGGGCAATAAAACACCATTTATCCTCATAGTTGGAGGTAACCCAACAGTAATATGTAAATCTGATGCATTAAGTTCTACCGCTTTGCTAAGTAATTCTTCAAATGGTATCATTTTTATCCTCCTCTACTCTTCCTTATGTACTGTTTTAATATATTCATCTATAGTTGTAATACCATGTAAAACCATATCTTTACATGAACTTTCAAGAGTAATCATTCCTCTTTCAATACATAGAGCTTTTAAAGAATTAATATTTCTGCATGTAACAATATTTTCTCTTATTTCCTTTGTTATCTCTAACACTTCAAAAACTCCTGTTCTATCTTTATAGCCTGTATAATTACAATTTGAACACCCTTTTCCTTTATAGAGTATAACTTTTTCATCTTTCTTCATGCCTATTATAGATTTTTCAAAAGCATTGGCTTCATATTCTTCTTTACAGTAAGGGCAAATCCTTCTGACAAGTCTTTGGGATATTATACCAGATATTGAAGCGGCTATCAAATAAGGCTCTATTCCCATATCCATAAGCCTTATTATCGAAGAAACACAATCACTAGTATGAAGAGTGCTTAAAACAAGATGACCTGTAATAGCTGCTCTAACAGCTATTTCTGCTGTCTCTAAATCTCTTATCTCACCAATCATTATAACATCTGGATCCTGCCTTAAAATAGCCCTTAACACACAAGTAAATGTCAAACCTGACTTTGTATTGATATTTACTTGATTAATTCCATCGATTAAATATTCAACAGGATCTTCGACGGTAACAATATTTTTATCATCTATATTAAGTTCTTTAATTAGTGTATAAAGAGTAGTTGTTTTACCGCTACCAGTAGGCCCAGTTACAAAAAGCATTCCATTGCTACTATTTAAAATTCTATTTATAGTTTTTATATCATTTTCCTTTAATCCGAGTTTGCCTTTTTCAATACAAATACTATTTCTGTTTAAAATTCTTATTACTATTTTTTCTCCATATATATTAGGCAAAGTTGAAACTCTAAGATCATACTCACTGTCATCAATTTTTTGTATTATTCTTCCATCCTTAGGAAGCCTCTTTTCTGCTATATCTATATTTGCAATTACCTTTATCCTAAGAATCAACTGGTCATAAATTTCAAAAGCAAGTCTTTTATATTCATAAAGATGTCCATCGATTCTGAACCTTATTTTTACATATTTTTCAAAGGGCTCAATATGTATATCGCTTGCATCATTTTTTACTGCATCTTTAATGATATCATCGACAATTTTAACCACAGATATATTCTTTATGTCTATTAAATTGTTACTAATATTAATATTTTCAATCATGCTCATCTTTTTCTCCCAAGTTTTTTAATCTATCTTTAGATAGGCAATTTTAAAAATCAAATTACCAACTATGGACAAATATAAATGCGTAGCAATATTTATCCAATCTTAGGGGTTAAAAGTCCCCTTATAGTAAAATACTGTTGTTAAAATTTGTTATGCAACTTTTAG
>JAOADY010000111.1 GCA_026417075.1 Caloramator sp. | reverse complement strand
GCATAGTATATCATGGGCAAATATTGATTATATGTGGGGTGGAGGGAGTTTTACTTTCCCAGGGCAAAAAATTTTATTTTCTTATGATATAACAAAGGCAGAGATGGATAACAGGGTATTTTTTGCTGGGGAACATATATCTCAAAAACATGTTTGGATACAGGGGGCGCTTCAAAGTGGAATGATAGCAGCCAATGAAGCAGCAAAATTCATTAATAAAATGAATAATTAGTAATATAAAAATAAAAAGAGTAATTTTGTTTATTAAAAAACTTATATTAAAGTTAATGGATAAATGCATTTAAGAAAAATATTTTATTATAGTTATTAAAATTATTGTTGTTTAATTTTTAATAACACTTATGTAAAAATATTGTAAAACATGTAATGTTATAATATAATTAATCTTAGAAAGGGGATGATTTTGTTGAAAAATGTAAAATTTGAATTTGATTTAAGAGGGAAAAAGGCTAAAAAGAATCTTAAAAAAGGACTTGCAGTAGGAACTATAATAGGTACAGCAGCAGGTGTTATAGGAGGAATTCTTTTAGCCCCAAAGTCTGGCAAAGAAACTAGAGATCAGATAAAGGATAATGCAGTTAATATGTCTAAAAAAATTGCTGATAATGCTAAGGACTTTACAAAGAAAACTGGCGAAGTTGTAAAAGAAAAGTTTAACAGGCATTGCAAGAGTGGAGAAAAAGTAGAAGATGTTTCAAAAGAAGAAATTAGTAATGAAAAGGATGATGAACTGAGGAATTTAGAAGAAAATATTAATGATAAGGAGTAATGGCATGGAGATAAAAATAACTTTAGAGGGATTAGTTCTTTTCATTGCAATAGTAGCCATTATTTTAATTACAATTTATATTGTAAAAACACTCATAAATCTTAATAATCTTTTAAAGAATGTAAATAATTTTTTAGAAGAAAATAGAAGAAATTTAAATGAGACTTTAAAAAACGTTAATGTTGTTACAGCTTCGGCAAAGGATAAAATTGAGTATGTGGACAAATTTTTTAAATCTGATGAAGAAGTAGCGGCATCGACTGATTTTTCAGACATAATTTCGACGGTTCAATCAGTAGTTGATTTGTTCAGACAAATAAAGGATATTTTTCCTAAAAAGAAAAGATTTAGAAGATAAGAATAAATATTTTTGAGTTTTATTAAAATATTCAAAATAATTCGAAAATAATAGTCTGTTAATTTTAGTATAGTATTATTTAGTTTTTATTATATGAAAATTTACAAATTTAAAAAACAATTAAATGAATTACATGATTACATGAGAATAGGCATATTTATTAAAATATGCCCTATTATTATTTAATTGAGTGAAAAATTTAACAAAAAATATAAATATTAGAATAAAATTTATTAAATAATGTAAAGTTAAACTTATATAAAAGATTGAGGTGATTATATGGATTTTTCACTAACAAGAGAGCAAAAACTTGCAAAGGAAATGCTTGAAAAATTTGTAGAAAATGAAGTAAGACCTATTGCTGCTGAAATTGATGCGACAGAAAAATTCCCATTTGAAACTGTACAGAAAATGGGTAAGCTTGGCATAATGGGATTGCCTTATGAAAGGGAATTAGGAGGTGCTGGAGGAGATTATATAACTTATATAATGGCGGTTGAGGAACTTGCAAAGGCTTGTGCAACAACATCAGTTGTACTATCTGCTCATGTATCTTTGTGCTGCTGGCCCATATATGCTTATGGTACTGACGAACAAAAAAATAAATATCTTCCAAAGCTTTTAAAAGGGGAACATCTTGGAGCCTTTGCATTGACAGAACCTAATGCAGGTACTGATGCTGCAAGTCAGCAGACTACTGCAAAACTTGAAGGAGATTACTATGTTTTAAATGGAAGTAAAGTGTTTATTACAAATGGAGGATATGCTGATATATTTATAGTATTTGCAATGACGGATAAGTTAAAAGGCACAAAGGGAATATCAGCTTTTATCGTTGAAAAAGGTTTTGAAGGCTTTTCTATAGGAAAGATTGAGGAAAAAATGGGAATAAGAGCATCTTCAACAGCAGAACTTATATTTAAAGACTGCAAAGTTCCAAAAGAAAATCTTTTAGGAAAAGAAGGAATGGGATTTAAGATAGCAATGTCAACGCTTGATGGAGGAAGAATAGGTATAGCAGCCCAAGCTCTTGGAATTGCAGAGGGGGCATTAGATGAAGCTGTAAAATACATGAGGCAAAGAAAACAATTTGGTAAACCGATAGCAGCATTTCAGGGACTTCAGTTTTATATAGCAGAAATGGCAACAAGGGTTGAGGCTGCAAAGCAGCTTGTATATAAGGCGGCATGGAAAAAGCAGGCAGGAGAAAGCTATGGAGTGGATGCAGCTATGGCAAAGCTTTATGCTTCAGAAACAGCTATGTATGTTACAACTAAAGCTGTTCAGATATTTGGAGGTTATGGGTTTACAAAGGATTATCCTGTTGAAAGGATGATGAGGGATTCTAAAATTACGGAGATATATGAAGGAACATCTGAAGTACAAAAAATGGTTATATCAGCAAACATTCTAAAGTAAGGGGTGAAGAGAATGAATATATTAGTTTTTATAAAACAAGTACCAGATACTAATGAGGTTAAGATAGATCCTAAAACGGGAACATTAATCCGTGAAGGAGTTCCAAGCATTATAAATCCCGATGATAAAAATGCTTTAGAAGAAGCACTAAAAATAAAAGAGTCTAAAGGTGCTAGGGTTACAGTAGTTACAATGGGACCGCCGCAGGCAGAAAAGGCTTTAAGGGAAGCACTCTCAATGGGTGCTGATGAAGCTGTGCTTTTGACTGACAGGGCTTTTGCAGGGGCAGATACCTGGGCAACATCCCTTGTACTTGCAAAGGCAGCTGAAAAAATAGGATACGATTTGATTTTTGCAGGTAGACAGGCAATAGATGGGGACACTGCACAGGTTGGACCTGAAATTGCCGAGCATCTTAATATTCCACAGATTACCTATGTTGAAAAAGTTGAAGCTTTAGATGGGAAATTAATAGTAAGACGAGCTCTTGAAGATGGATATGAAGTTTTAAGTGTAAATATGCCTTGCCTTTTAACTTGTATAAAAGAATTGAATCAGCCAAGATATATGAATATGTATGACATATTTACATGCTATGAAAAAGAAATAAAGGTTATGAATATTAAAGATTTAGATATAGAAAGTGAAAGGGTTGGACTTTCTGGTTCACCAACAAAGGTTAAAAAGTCTTTTACAAAAGGACCAAAATCACAGGGTGAAATAATTGACGTTCCAGCCCATGAAGCAGCTAATATAGTATGTGAAAAGCTGAAATTTGTGCATATTATATAAGGAGGCGGAAAAATGAGTAAAGGTGTATGGGTGATAGCAGAGCAAAGAGATGGAATTTTACAAAAGGTAAGTTTAGAGCTTTTAGGGAAGGCAAGAGAAATTGCAAATAAATTAAATGATGAAGTTACTGCAGTTTTGTGTGGGTACAAAATTCAAAATCTTTCAAAAATTTTAATATATCATGGAGCAGATAAAGTAATAGTTATTGATAATGAACTTTTAAAAAATTATACAACAGATGGATATACTAAGGCTATATGTGAAATAGCATTACAAAGGCAGCCTGAAATTATATTTATAGGAGCAACTAATATTGGACGTGATTTAGGACCAAGGGTTGCTGCAAGACTAAGAACAGGGCTTACTGCAGATTGTACAGGCCTTGATATAGATGATGAAACTAAAAACTTACTTATGACTCGTCCAGCTTTTGGCGGTAATATTATGGCAACAATAGAATGTCCTAATAATAGACCTCAGATGTCGACAGTAAGGCCTGGAGTATTCAGCGTACCTTGTGCAGATGAAAACAGAAAAGGAGTTATTGAAAAGGTAGATATTAAAATATCGGAGGATGATATTAGAGTAAAAATATTAGAAATTGTAAAATCATTAAAAGAAAAGATAGATATAACAGAAGCTGATGTTATAGTATCTGGTGGAAGAGGCGTTGGGAATAAAGAAGGATTTAAAATGTTAAAGGAACTTGCAGATGAACTTGGAGGAATTGTTGCAGGTTCAAGAGCAGCTGTTGATTCAGGTTGGATAGATAAAGATAGACAAGTTGGACAAACAGGAAAAACAGTAAGACCAAAACTTTATATTGCATGCGGCATTTCTGGAGCTATACAGCATCTTGCAGGTATGCAGGAAAGTGAATACATTGTTGCTATAAACAAAAATTCAGATGCTCCGATAATGGCTATTGCTGATCTTGCAATAGTAGGAGACATTTATAAAGTTGTTCCTGAAATCATTAAAGAGCTTAAAGCTTATAAACTTTCTTGCGAGGTGAAATAGGAGGCTCTAATTGATATTCATAAATTTAATTTTCTTTAGGTAATTTAATAAAAATTTAGATGTTATACCTACAAATATTCCAGTTCCAATGCCGGCTATCATTAGAACTGGGAGATATGCAATAATTCTTATGTTTTGTACTGTAATTGAAGCTACTAATATTTGACCTATGTTATGAGATACGGAGCCCATAATGCTGACGCCTATTATGCTTACATTTTCTTTTCCAAATTTTTTCAAGACAAACATTACTAAAAGGCTTAATATACCACCAGATAAACTGAAAAAAAAGCTTGAAAGAGAACCTGTTAAAAACGTTGAAAGAATTATTCTGAGTATAATAACAAAGAATGTATCAAAAAAGTTCAGTGAATATAAAGATATAACTGTAATTATATTTGCAAGACCGAGTTTTGCACCGGGAGTTATGAAGGGAACGGGTATCATAGTTTCAATTATATAAAGCACTAAAGATTGTGCAACGAGTATTGAAATAAATATCATCTTTTGTGTTTTTGTCATATAAATCCTCCTTAATATGATATATCATCGGTTTCAGCTTTGCCCTTTCCCTTTATCTCTATAACAATTCTATGAGGAAGACATACTATTGTTTGACCTATTTTATCTATTGTTCCAGATTTAACACATATTTTATCGTGGCAGTCAGCGTCTGCCATATTTATTTTTCCGCCGGATATATGAATTACATTTCTGCCAAGTTTAGTCTTAATTGGTATTGTGATTTCTTCCATGTTTTTTGAAAGAGGAATTCTTTTATATAAGACGCCTTGAATGTAAATTTCTGCATATTTATTTTCATATTTTTTATTAGAAGATAATATATGCAATGCTAAAGATGTTGTAGATATTAAAACTAATGAAAGTATAATTATAATATCAAACTTTTTCATTATACAGCCTCACTTTTAAAGTTATTATTAAAATCTAATCTTCATTGTAAACGATAATTTTATATATGTCTATAAATAGGTAAACCTTAATTTTTAATGGCAATACTGTATTGCCATTATTTTATTTTAATGTTAAAATGAAAAAACAGAAATAGATTTTTAGAATTATGTTTATGTTGTTATAGAATAAGGCTTTAGAGAAACCTCTAAAGCCTTTATGCTAGCATAAACAATAAAAAATTATTTTTGGAGGATATCATGAAATATAATAAAAAAAGATTTTTTATTTTATGTATAATATTAATAATTATATTATCTTTGTTTTTTTTAGGTTGTGGTAAAAAAAATAAGACTTTAAATGAGCCTATTGAAAAGACTGACTTTGTCCTTGGAACAATCTGCACAGTTAAGATTTATGATAATTTATCGCCAAATTTGCTGGATGAGGTTTTTTTAAGGCTTAAAGAAATTGAAAAAAAAATGACTATAAATGCAAAGGGAAGTGAAGTCGATGAAATTAATGATAAAGCAGGAATTAAGCCTGTTAAAGTAACAGATGATGTCTATTATGTTATTAAAACTGGTAAGGAATATGGACAAATTTCAGGAGGAAGATTTGATATAACTATAGGTTCAATAGTAAAGCTTTGGAATATCGGTACGGATTACGCAAAGGTTCCATCTCAAAATGAAATAAGTGAAAAACTTCCTTTAGTAAACTATAAAGATATTGTTCTCGATGATAAAAATAAAACAGTATTTCTAAAAAGAAAAGGAATGATAATAGACCTTGGTGGAATTGCAAAGGGATATGCAGCTGATGAAGTTTACAGGATTTTAAAAGAAAATGGGGTTAAACATGCAATTGTAAACCTTGGAGGGAATATATTTGCCATAGGTGTAAATCCAAATGAAAATAGAAATTGGAATATAGGGGTTCAAAATCCATTTAGTGAAAGAGGAGATTATTTTGCAATACTGAGCATTGCAGATAAAACTGTTGTATCCTCTGGAATTTATGAAAGATATTTTATGCAGAATGGGAAAAGATATCACCATATCCTTAATACTAAAAATGGTTATCCAGTAGATAATAATCTTGCAGAAACTACAATTATAGCAGATAAATCTATAAATGCCGATGCTCTGTCAACTACAATTTTTGCAGCGGGAGTAGAAGAAGGGTTGAAAATTATAGAAAAATTTAAAGGAGTAGAAGCTATATTTATTACTAAAAACCGTGAAGTATATATTACGCCTAACCTTAAAAATATTTTAAAAATAACAAATTCTGATTTTAAGTTAATGAATTAAGTTTACCAAAATAATTATGAAATAAAATTTGGTTAAAAGATATTACAGTTTTGCAAAGGGAATTGCTGGAGATTTTAAAAGTATAAAATATAAGGTGCTTAAGAACCTTACATAAATTCTTAAGCACCTTATATTTTGTTAAGATTAAAAGTTACACATTATACTACTTTTGTTGTCCATGCTTCTAAATTCCATATATCAGTAACTATATCCTTGTAAAATTCTGGTTCGTGGCATATTAAAAGTACGCTTCCTTTATATTCTAAAAGAGCTCTTTTTAATTCTTCCTTTGCATCTACATCGAGATGATTGGTTGGCTCGTCGAGTACAAGAAAATTAGTTTCTTTATTTATAAGCTTACACAATCTAACCTTTGCTTGTTCCCCACCGCTTAATACCATAACTTTACTTTCTATGTGCTTTGTTGTAAGACCGCATTTTGCAAGGGCAAGCCTTACTTCAAATTGGTTAAAATAAGGAAATTCATTCCATATTTCTTCAATGCAGGTATTATAATTATTTTCTTTAGTTTCTTGCTCAAAATATCCTATTTTTAAATAATCTCCAAGTTCTACTTCACCAGATATAGACTTAATCTCTCCTAAAATGCTTTTTAAAAGGGTTGTTTTTCCAAGCCCATTTGCACCTATTATTGCAATCTTTTGTCCTCTTTCCATTTTAAGATTTAAAGGCTTTGAAAGGTGAGAATCGTATCCGATAACTAAATCCTTTGTTTCAAATATTAATTTACCAGAGGCTCCTGCTTTTTTAAAATTGAATTCTGGTTTTGGCTTTTCCTTATCAAGCTCAATAATGTCCATCTTTTCAAGTTTTTTCTGTCTTGACATTGCCATATTTCTTGTTGCAACCCTTGCCTTATTTCTTGCTATAAAATCCTTAAGCTCTGCAATTTCCTGCTGCTGTTTTTTATAAGCTGCCTCAAGCTGCTGTTTTTTTGCTTCATAAACTCTTAAAAAATCATCATAGTTTCCTACATATCTTGTTAGCTTTTTATTTTCCATGTGATAAATTAAATTAACAACGCTATTTAAAAAAGGTATATCATGGCTTATAAGTATGAATGCATTTTCATAATCTAAAAGATATTTTTTTAGCCACTCAATATGCTGCTCGTCAAGATAGTTTGTGGGCTCATCAAGTAAAAGTATATCAGGCTTTTCAAGAAGGAGCTTACATAAAAGAACCTTTGTCCTTTGACCTCCGCTTAAGTCATCAACATCTGTATCAAGGCCTATATCACAAAGCCCAAGCCCCCTTGCAACTTCTTCAACCTTTGCATCTATAATATAAAAGTCATTGTGAGTTAAAATGTCCTGAATAGTTCCCATATCTTCAAGAAGGTTTTCCATCTCATCAGGGCTTACATCAGATAACTTTTCGCATATTTGGTTGTATTCTTCTTCAAGCTTAAATAGATAGTCAAAGGCTGATTTTAAAACATCACGAATAGTTTGTCCCCTTTGAAGCACTGTATGTTGATCAAGGTATCCAACACGTGCTCTTTTTGCCCATTCAATAGTACCTTCATCAGGCTCGAGTTTGCCTGTTATGATATTCATAAAGGTTGATTTGCCTTCACCGTTTGCACCAATAAGTCCTATGTGTTCCCCATTAAGTAGCCTAAAGGATACATCTTCAAAAATAGCCCTATCTCCAAATCCATGGCTTAAATTTTTTACGGTTAAAATACTCATCCTCTGTTTCTCTCCTATTTACTTAAAATAAAACGACAAAGATAATTATAAAGAAGTTTTAAGATTAAGTAAATATGAGTTTTAAGGGAATTTAGTATAATAAGTAACCGTCCCTTTGGTCTTTTTAAATTGCAAGTTCATTTAAACTTCTTATTTCAGCATCCGCAATGATATTTGTTTCATTTTTTTTATTATTTTTATTAAGCCATATTGTATTCATTCCTAATTCCTTAGCAGGTTTAATATCAGTATTAAGATTGTCACCAATCATTACAGCATCATGAGGGGAAGAATTCATTTTTTAAGTGCAGCTTCAAAGATTTCTCTTTTGAGTTTGGATACTTTTAAATAATAACTAAATGTATAATTATCTATAAACTCATGAATACCTGCTTTTTTAAAACATTCAATCATTACTTCATCATATTGTGAGGAATTTGATATAACACCTAATTTAAAGCCTTTACTTTTCAAATTATTTAAAGTATTAATAATTCCTTTTTCAGTACATACATAATTCCTATATTCAGTATAAAATATATTCATAGCTTTAATACATTCTGTTAAGGTTAATGTTGAATTATATTTTTTCATAAGATTGTTTAGAAACTCCTCGATAGGATATTCAGTGAGATTTTTCTTTCTCAAGCTACATGCAAAAACCCACTTGTCAAAGAACTCCGTTTTTACATCATCAAAGGTAATGTTTTCATTATAGTTTTTTAAATAATCAGTAAGGTATTTTAATCCTTTTTCGTCTTTTTCATCATCGGAAATTCCCTCATGAAAGAGAAGCAAAGTATTTCCCATATCGAAAAATATGACCTTTTTGTTTTTTACTATATCTTTTATATTATTTAAGTGCATATAAAATTCTCCTTCTTTTAATTATTCTTATAAAAAATAGATAAAATAAAGAAAAGTTATTAAAACTCTCTTGTTTTTTCTAAGATATACTATTTGTTAGGAAAAATCAATACTTGATGGAACGGGTGTTTCCATTGGCAAGAAAGGCTATGTTTTGGTTTGCAAAGATGAAATATTTAAAGATTAGCTTGTTTTAGAGTTGGTATTAGTTTATTATTGTTATAAGAATAGTTTTGATGAAAATGCTAATTTTTGTAAGGAGTGTAGAAAAAGTATTTTAAAATGAAAAATGCTATGAATGATAAAATTTTGTTAGGTGTGGCTTGTTATAGTAATAGGTGTAATATAGAAATTTAGGAGGAAAAGTATGAGATTAAGACATAAACCTTGGGCAAGACCAGAACTTGAAAGTTGTGAATTCGTAGTAACTAATCCTGAAAATTTTAAAGGCAGGTGGAAAGAAGCCTTTGAAAATAACAATGATATATATTTAGAGCTTGGATGTGGAAGAGGGAGGTTTATCTCTGAACATGCTTCTATGGAGCCGGGCAAAAATTTTATAGGTATTGAGATAAAAGATGAGGTAATAGTTTATGCAAAAAGAAAAGTTGAAGAAAAATTTAAGGAGGAAAATAAGGAAGTTAAAAATGTGAGGCTTGTGGTTGCAGATATTGCAAATATAAATGATATGTTTGATAAAGATGAAATCTCAAGAATATATCTCAATTTTAGTACTCCCTGGCCTAAAAAAAGGCATAACAAAAGAAGATTAACGCATACGAGATTCTTAGAAAAATATAAATCCTTTTTAAAAAAAGGTTCAGAAATTTGGTTTAAAACAGATGATGAAGATTTTTTTAATGATTCAATTGAATATTTTAAAGAAACAGGATTTCAGATAGAATATATAAGCTATGATTTACACAATAGTGATTTTAAAGAGAATATAATGACAGAATACGAAACTAAATTTTCATTAATGGGTTTTAAAATAATGTTTCTTATAGCAAGATACAATTAGTTTTAAAGTTGTTTTCAAGTAAAGGCATATTATTTGAAAACAACTTTTTTATTGACTAGATATATAAAAAATTGTATACTTTAATATATGAACAGATATTCATACATTAAAACATTTCTTGAAAATTTTAAAGGGGTGATAAAATGAACAATAAAAAGGAATTAATACTTGAGGGGCTCTGTTGTGCTAACTGCGCTGCAAAAATTGAAGATAAAGTTAAGAAAATATCAGGAGTTGAGGATGTTTCTTTAGATTTTATAAGCAGAAAACTTAATTTTAGGATAAAGGAAAAGAACAGCTCCGATAAAGTTATAGAGGAAATTAAGGATATAGTAAAGGAGATAGAGCCAGATGTTAAGGTTTTAGATAAAGCTAATGATGAAATTGAAAACAGAAAGAAAAGAATTTTTGAAAATAATAAAAGTGAAATATTAAAAATTTTTATTTCAATTATAATATACGCAGTAGCTTTTGCTTTAAAGGGAAATAAGCAAATGCAATTTATTTTATTTTTAAGTGTTTATATTTTAGTCGGTGGTGAAGTGCTTTTAAAAGCGATAAAAAATATATTAAAAGGACATATTTTTGATGAAAATTTTTTAATGGCTGTTGCTACAATTGGTGCATTTTCAATAGGTGAATATCCAGAAGGTGTTGCAGTTATGCTTTTATACCAGATTGGAGAGTTTTTTCAAGAAATTGCAGTAAATCGTTCTAGAAAGTCTATTGCAGCGCTTATGGATATAAGACCAGATTATGCTAACGTCAATAGAGATAATAAACTTGAAAGAGTTTCCCCTAATGATGTTAAAATAGGAGAGATAATAGTTGTAAAGCCTGGAGAAAAAATACCACTTGATGGGAAAATAGTATATGGTAAATCTTTTGTAGATACATCATCCCTTACAGGTGAGTCGCTTTTTAGGGATGTGGATATAGGGGATAGGGTATTATCAGGATTTGTAAATAAAAATGGAATGCTTATGATAGAAGTTGAAAAAGAATACAGAGAATCGACGGTTTCAAAGATTTTGGAACTGGTAGAAAATGCAGCTTCAAAAAAAGCTAAAGCTGAAAAGTTTATAACAAAATTTGCAAGGTATTATACACCGGTTGTAGTTATAATAGCAATATTACTATCGATATTGCCGCCGCTTTTAACATCTACGGAATTTAGAGTATGGCTTTACAGAGCTCTTATTTTTCTTGTAATATCTTGCCCTTGCGCTCTTGTAATATCTATTCCATTAAGCTTTTTTGCAGGAATAGGTGCAGCTTCTAAAAATGGAATACTCATAAAAGGTAGTAATTATCTTGAAGCTTTAAACTATGTAGATACTATTATCTTTGATAAGACAGGGACATTAACGGAGGGAGCTTTTAAAGTTTCTCAAATAAATACCTTTAATGGAGAAAATAAAGATGAAATTTTAAAATACGCGGCGTATGCTGAGAGTTATTCGAATCATCCTATAGCCAAATCTATTTTAGAATATTATGGTAAAGATATAGACAAAACTCAAATTAAAGAATATGAAGAGATACAGGGTCATGGAATAAAAGCAAAGATATTTGGTAGAGAAGTTCTTGTTGGAAATTCAAAGCTTTTAGTAAATGTTTTTAGTGATAATAAGGATTATGATGAAAATATTAAAAAAGATGAAAATAGCAGTACCATAATTTATGTTGCAGTTGATGGAAGATATATAGGAAATATAGTAATTTGTGATGAAGAAAAAAAGGATTCTAAAAATACGATAATTTCTCTAAAAAACAAAGGGATAAAAACAGTAATGTTAACTGGAGACGGGAAAAATGCTACGGAAAGAGTTGCAAAAAATATTGGAATTGATGAGTACTATTATGAGCTTCTTCCAAATGAAAAGATAGAAAATCTAGAATTCATTAAAGAAAAAATTGATAAGGATAGAAAAGTTATATTTGTTGGTGATGGAGTGAATGATGCACCAGTTCTTGCAAGAGCAGATATAGGAATTGCTATGGGTGCATTAGGATCTGATGCTGCAATTGAAGCTTCTGATATAGTTATAATGGATGATAATCCAATAAAAATATTGACGGCTCTAAAAATTGCAGAAAAAACAAAGAAAATAGTATATCAGAATATACTGCTTGCTCTTGGAGTAAAAGTTATATTGTTAATCCTTGGGGCTTTTGGCATGGCAAATATGTGGGAAGCTGTTTTTGGAGATGTAGGCGTTGCGCTTATTGCTATTTTAAATTCCCTAAGAGCAATGAAAACTAAATAAATAGTATAATAATATAGATTATGGGAATACAGTTTAAACGTATTCCCATAATTTAATAATTGCAATTTAAATTTCTGTGTTGCATTAATCAAAAAAAAGGAATAATATATTATTAATGCAAAAAAGTATTTATAAATAAACCTAAAAATTTTGCTAAAATAAATTTTGTTTCCTTTTTAAGAGGGAATATTTTTTTTATCAAATTATTTAATTTTAAAACTAAACTTAAAACAGAATATATATAATATATAATGAAATATTAACATTATAAAATATAAAATGCAATTTACAACAAGGAGGCGAAATAGCCAAAGGCTATTATATCATGAAAAACGTAGTTCATTTAGGTCTTGATGTTGGGTCAACAACAGTTAAACTTGTAATTCTTGATGATGGAGGCAATATTTTATATAGCAAATATCAAAGACATTTTTCAGATATAAAGAATATAATACTCGGAGTTATAAATGAAGCCTATAAAAATTTTAAAGGTTACAATATAACAGTTAATGTAACTGGTTCAGCAGGGCTTTCAGTTTCAAAGTGGCTAAGTATTCCCTTTGTTCAGGAGGTCATTGCAGGTACAAAAAGTATTGAAAGATACATACCGCAAACTGATGTTGCCATAGAGCTTGGAGGAGAGGATGCAAAAATAACATATTTTGGGGCAAACATTGAGCAGAGGATGAATGGTACTTGTGCCGGAGGGACCGGCGCATTTATAGATCAGATGGCAACTCTTCTTCAAACCGATGCAAGAGGTCTTAATGAACTTGCAAAGGGTTATAAAGTAATTTATCCTATTGCTGCAAGGTGTGGGGTTTTTGCAAAAACTGATATACAGCCCTTATTAAATGAAGGAGCAGCAAAAGAGGATATAGCAGCTTCGATTTTTCAATCCGTTGTAAATCAAACAATAAGTGGACTTGCCTGTGGAAGACCAATAAAAGGAAACGTAGCCTTTCTTGGAGGACCGCTGTATTTTTTATCAGAACTTAGGAAAAGATTTATAGAAACACTTAAATTAAAAAAAAATGAAGTGATATTTGTAGAAAATTCTCAGCTTTTTGTAGCAATAGGCGCTGCATTATCATCCTTTGATAGCAGTGTAATATCCTTTAAAGAACTAAAGGACAGGCTTCATGTGCTTAAAACAGTATCTGAAAACGAAGTAGAAAGATTAAGACCTCTTTTTAAAGATGAAACAGAACTTTTGCAGTTTAAAGCAAGGCATGAAAAAGATAAAGTTAAAAGAGCAGACATTAAAAATGCAAAAGGTAACTGTTTCCTTGGCATAGATGCAGGCTCTACAACAACGAAGGCTGTTTTAATAAACGATAAAGGAGAGCGTTTATATTCCCATTATGGAAGCAACGAAGGAAATCCTTTAGGTTCTACAATAAAAATATTAAAAGAGTTATATAATATAATACCAAAGGAGGCCAAAATAGCAAATTCAGCTATTACGGGTTATGGTGAAGGGCTTATAAAAGCTGCATTATCTGTTGATATAGGTGAAATTGAAACGGTAGCACACTATAAGGCAGCACAATTTTTCCTTCCAGGGGTTGAGTTTATTCTCGATATAGGTGGACAGGATATGAAATGCCTTAAGATTAAAAATGGTGTAATAGACAGTATAATGCTCAATGAAGCCTGCTCTTCAGGATGTGGCTCCTTTATTGAAACTTTTGCTCATTCTCTTAATATGAAGGTTGATGAGTTTTCACAGGTAGCCCTATTAGCGGAAAATCCGGTGGATCTTGGCTCAAGATGTACAGTATTTATGAATTCTAGGGTAAAGCAGGCGCAAAAGGAAGGGGCAACTGTTGGAGATATTTCAGCAGGTCTTTCCTATTCAGTTATTAAAAATGCTCTTTTAAAGGTTATTAAAATAAGGGATCCAAAGATGATGGGCAATAAAATAATAGTTCAAGGAGGAACATTTTATAATGATGCTGTTTTAAGGGCCTTTGAACTAGTATCAGAAAGAGAAGCGATAAGGCCGGATATAGCAGGGCTTATGGGCGCTTTTGGTGCAGCACTTATTGCACGGGAAAGATTTAAGGAAGGATATGATAGCACTCTTATAAGTAGAGAAAGATTAAATGATTTTAAATCAGAAATAAACATGAGAAGGTGCGGGCTTTGTACTAACAACTGTCTTCTGACTATAAATAAATTCAGCGATGGAAGAGAATTTGTTTCAGGTAATAGATGTGAAAGAGGAGAAAAGGGTGAAACTGTTAAAGAAACTTCTCTTCCCAATCTATTTAGGTATAAATACTATAGGACTTTTAAATACAAACCATTAAATGAAAAAGAAGCTAAAAGGGGAGTTATTGGAATACCAAGGGTTTTAAATATATATGAGAATTATCCTTTTTGGTTTACTTTTTTTACTAAACTTGGATTCAGAGTTGAACTTTCACCATCTTCATCAAGAAAAATTTATGAACTTGGAATTGAAACTATACCATCAGAATCCACATGTTATCCTGCAAAAATAAGCCATGGCCATATTATGAGTTTAATAAATAAAGGAATTAAGAATATATTTTATCCCTGCATACCCTATGAGAATAAAGAGATAGATGGTGCTGATAATCATTACAACTGTCCTATTGTATCTACATATCCAGAAGTTATAAGAAATAACATGGATGTTTTAAGAGAAAGGGGAATTAACTTTATAAGTCCCTTTGTATCCCTTGATGATTATGACAAGCTAAAGCAACGATTATTCGATGAGCTTAAAGATTTTAAAATTTCAAAGCATGAGATAAATATTGCAGTTGATGAAGCTGTAAAGGAAATGGAAAATGTAAAGGAAGATATAAGAAAAAAGGGAGAGGAAGCACTAAAATATATAAAGGAAAACAACATAAAGGGTATAGTTCTTGCGGGACGTCCCTATCATATAGACCCGGAAATAAATCATGGTATTCACGATATGATAAACAGCCTTGGAATGGCAGTTTTAACTGAAGACTCTATAAGTCATCTTGGAGAGGTTGAAAGACCCTTAAGGGTTGTAGATCAATGGATGTATCATTCAAGGCTCTATGCAGCGGCGAGTTTTGTTGCAAATCAGGACAACCTTGAACTTGTGCAACTAAATTCCTTTGGATGTGGACTCGATGCTATAACTACTGATCAGGTACAGGAAATACTTGAAAATCATAATAAAATATATACTTTGTTAAAAATAGACGAAGTTAATAATCTTGCTGCGGCAAAAATAAGGATGCGTTCTTTAAAAGCTGCAATGGAGGAGAGAGATAGGCAGAATATAAAACCAAAAAGAATAGGAGTACCTTTTAAAAGAGTAATATTTACAAAGGAAATGAAGAAAAATCATACTATAATAGCTCCTCAGATGTCACCTATACATTTTGATTTTCTTGTACATGCCTTTAAGGCAAGCGGCTATAATCTTGAAATTCTGCCCTCGGTTGATAAGAACGCTGTTGAAGAAGGTTTAAAATATGTAAATAACGATGCATGCTATCCTTCTATTATAGTTATAGGACAGATTATTGAGGCTCTAAAGTCGGGGAAATATGATTTAAGCAATACCTCCGTTATGATAAGTCAAACTGGTGGAGGATGCAGAGCAACAAACTATATAGGATTTTTAAGAAAAGCCTTAAAGGATGCAGGATTTGAGCATATTCCTGTAGTATCTTTAAATCCAGGAGGGCTTGAGACAAATCCGGGTTTTAAAATTACACCATCTCTTTTAAACAAAAGCATGATAGCATTGGTTTATGGAGATTTGTTCCTTAACGTTTTATTGAGAGTTAGACCCTATGAAAAAATAAAAGGTTCTGCAAATCTCTTATATGAAAAGTGGTCACAAAGATGTATTGAAAATGTAATATCAGGAAATCACATTACCTTTGCAAAGAATGTTAAATCAATTGTAAAGGATTTTGATAATCTTGAACTTAAAAATATTAAAAAGCCAAGGGTAGGAATTGTTGGAGAAATACTAGTAAAATATCATCCAACTGCAAACAATGAGGTTGTAAAAATAGTTGAAAGTGAAGGAGCAGAGGCTGTAGTTCCAGGGATTATTGATTTTCTTTTATATTCTGCTTATGATTTTAATTTTAAATATAGATATTTATCTGGTAGCAGGAAAGATATGATTTTATTTAACTTATTAATTTCTTTGGCAGAATATTATAGAAAAGTTATGAAATCAGCACTAAAAAAGAGCAAAAGGTTTGAGCCTCCAAGGAAAATAGAGGAGCTTGCAAACAAGGCTTCACAGATATTATCTATAGGAAATATGTGCGGAGAAGGGTGGCTGTTAACTGCTGAGATGATTGAGCTTATAGAAAGCGGGGCACCTAACATTATATGTATGCAGCCCTTTGCATGCCTTCCAAACCATGTAACAGGCAAGGGAATGATAAAGGAACTTAGAAGAAGATATCCTGAGGCAAATATTGTTGCTGTTGATTACGATCCTGGTGCAAGTGAGGTTAATCAGCTAAATAGGATAAAACTTATGCTCTCAGTTGCATTCAAGAATTTGAACAAAGACTCAGACAAAGAAATAAATATAAACAAAATAGAAAGTTATGAAGGATTTAAGAATTTTCCATTAGGCGGAGCATAATATAATTTTTTATAAGGTATTCATGAAAATGTAAAACTTTATGAATACCTTATATTTTTTTTGTATCAATATATACTATTTTTAGACATAATTCTAATTGATATATATACTATAATTTATATTAATGGAAATATAAGTTAGTACAAATAAAAATATAATCATATTGTGTCAAAATTTTAAATAAAAATATTATTGCCTGTTGTCATGAAACAACAAAATTATTTTAAGAGCAGTGATAAAATAGGTAAAAAGTTGATAATAAAAGTTTATAAACATAAAATTTTATTTAAATAGATGGGGGGAGTTGAATTGTATAAGAAAAATGAAGTAGCATCATGTAAGGCGAGAATCGATGATACAGAATGTATTTACAAATATTATGTAATTGAAACGAGTAAAAACATTTTATTAAATGAAAAAAATATTTCGGTGTCTTGCTATGGGATAGATATTGTGAGTGAAGTATATAAAAATGGCAGCCTTTCTTTTTCTTTTGAAAATTCAATAGAATATTTAACACCTTTTTTAGATAAAGTATTAAAACTTATTGAACATCTTAAAGATAATGGGGTATCTCCAGTACATCTTATAGATATTGCTGGAGAATATGCCGATGAATGGGTTGGGGATTTTGATATAAAAGCATATCTTGAAAGCGGAGAAATTAGCGCCGCTGTGTAAGAGGTTTTTACCTCTTATTTTTTTGAACTTTTACATAGATTGAAGTATAATTAAAGGGAGGAGATGAAATATGATAATTGGTGTAGGTACAGATATAATAGAAATAAAACGAGTAGAAAAACTCATAAATAATACAAGGTTTATGGAAAAATTTTTTACATCAGGGGAAAGGGAGTACCTTAAACTTAAAAAAGCAGAGAGTACTGCAGGGTATTTTTGTGCAAAGGAAGCTGTTTCTAAAGCTCTTGGTACAGGTTTTAGAGGTATTAAATTTACTGACATTGAAATAATCAAGGTAAATTCTGCTCCTAAGGTTTTGCTTCATGGAAGTGCTTTAGATATTGCAAGTAGAATTGGAATTAAAAACATTAGTATTTCTATTTCACACTGCAAAGAATATGCAGTATCCTGTGCTGTTGCGGAGGGATGATTATGTATGTTGCAAGTTCAAAACAGATGAAGGAAATAGATAAAAGAGCGGTGGATGAATATGGGATACCCTCTATAGTTCTTATGGAAAATGCAGCTATATCAGTTTTTAAATATATAAAAAACTATAATGCAGGCAAAATAATTGTATTATGCGGAACCGGCAACAATGGAGGAGACGGTTTTGCAATAACAAGGCTTTTACATATAAATGGGTACGATGTAAGCGTATATTGTTTTGGAGATTATAATAAGATATCAGGCGATGCAAAAATAAACTTTGATATATTAAAAAGGCTTAATATAGATGTTAAAGATGATTTAGATAAATTTATTAATGAAATTGAAAAATGCGATTTAATAATTGATGCTGTATTTGGAACAGGTTTTAAAGGAGAGATTTCAGGGAAATATAAAGACGCAATAGAAAATGTAAATAATAAAGGGAAATATGTTATTTCCGTGGATATTCCATCGGGTATAGAAAGCGATACGGGAAAGGCTTCAAAGGTTCATGTTAAGGCAGATATTACTGTTACCTTTGGGTGCCTAAAGTATGGTCATATATTAAATGAAGGAAGAAATTGTTGCGGAAAGGTTTATGTAGAAAATATATCCCTTCCAAGAAGCTGTATAGAGGATGAGAATATAAAAGCTGTAACAAATTTCAATGATTTTCCAATCTGCCTATTAAAAAAGAGAAAAATTGATACCAATAAATCTGACTATGGAAGACTTTTTATAATCGGTGGAAACATAAATATGTCTGGAGCAGTCTGCCTTTGTGCAAAAGCATCTTTAAGGACTGGAAGTGGTCTTGTAAGCTGCGTTATACCACAGAGCATAGCTGACAGGGTTGGAAGTTTGGTGCCTGAGGCAACCTATATTTTGTGCGAAGAAAAGGATGGATATATAGATATAAAAAAGGAGCAGATTGATGATATTATTCAAAGGGCAGATGTTATTGCAATAGGAATTGGCCTTGGGAATTCAGATAAACTATTAAATAAGATAGAGTATTTAATAGAAAATTCTACAAAGCCTTTAATTATAGATGCTGATGGTCTTAATGTTTTAAGCAGGAAAAAAGATATATTAAAGAATGCGAAATCAAAAATAGTAATAACCCCTCACCCTGGAGAAATGTCAAAGCTTACAGGACTTTCAACAAATTATATAAATGAAAACAGGGTTAAAGTTGCTATTGATTTTTCAAGAGAATATAACTGCATTACGCTGCTTAAGGGAGCGAGCACAGTTGTTGCCTTTGAAGATAATATTTATATAAATACTACTGGCAATCCGGGAATGGCAACAGGAGGTAGTGGAGATGTTTTAACAGGAATTATAGCTTCCTTTATAGGTCAGGGTTATAATCCCTATGAGGCATGTATATTAGGAGCCTGTATTCATGGCCGTGCTGGGAATGAAGCATATGAAACCTATGGATATGGTCTTACTTCAAAGGATATTATTAAATTCATCGGTAAATATTTAAAACTGTAATATATAATAATTTTATGGAATAGATATTATTGAAAGATTCCCAAAAGGTGATAACTTGAAAAAATTTTTAATATTTATATTTTTTATATTTCTTTTATTGTGTAGTTGCAATAAAAGAAATTATGATGTTTTTTCAGAGGCAAAGAATAGACTTAAAAATATGAAAAGCTACAGCGCATTGACCCATATTACTGTATATGGCAATAAAGGCATAGGAGAATATGAAGTTAAGCAATACATTATTTTTCCTGATAAAATCAGAGTTGAGACTATCCATCCTTCTTTTTTAAAAGGAAAGATAACTATATTTAGCGATGGAAAATGGAAGATATATCATCCACTTATAAATAAGTCCTTTGAGATTGAAAATTTAAGGAACATAGACCAGATAGTTTATCTAGGAATTATACAAAAGGACTTGTTTATAAGCGATGATTCAAAATATAAATTTGAAAATAAAAATGATAAGAAATTTATAAAGATAAGCTGTAAAATACCTAAAGAAAGCGAATATGGAAAGTTTGCAATATTATACCTTGATAAAGACAATTTTAATCCTGTAATGATGGAGATAGTCGACAACTCACAAAATGTAAAAGTGCGAGTAATTTATAATGATTTTAAATACAATAAAAATTTAGATTATTCTTTATTCAATTTATATTAGTTTAATTATTTTACAAAGGAGGATAAACTATGTTCAAAGATTTTAGGCCTTACTATGCAGAAATTAATCTCGATAATTTTAGGCACAATTTTAGAGAGATAAAAAGGCTTGCAAAGGGGAAGAAAATTTTTGGAGTTATAAAGGCTGATGGATATGGGCATGGAGCTGTAGAACTTGCGAGGGTTCTTGATGAAGAAGGAGCAGACTGTTTTGCAGTTGCTGTTATAACTGAGGCTATTGAGCTTAGAAAAAACGGCTATAAAAAGCCTATACTTGTGCTTGGATTTACTCCGCCTGTCTTTGCAAAAGAAATCGTTGAATATGATATAACTCAAACAGTATTTTCTTATGAACTTGCAGAGGCAATTTCTGCTGAAGCAAAGAAACAAAATAAGATATCAAAGATACACATAAAACTCGATACGGGGATGGGGAGAGTAGGATTTATTGCTGATGATAATGCAGTTGACGAAATATTGAGGATATCAAAACTTGATAATATATATCTTGAGGGAATATTTACTCATTTTGCCAGTGCAGATGAGTTGGACAAAAGTTTTACTATGAGTCAGATTAAAAAGTATGTTTATGTGTTAGATAGGTTAAAAGAAAATGGCATAGAATTTGAAATAAGGCATACATCAAATAGTGCAGCAATAATAGATTTGCCAGAAACTTATTATGATGCTGTAAGACCTGGGATAATGCTTTATGGATATTATCCTTCCGATGAAGTTAATAAGGAAAGGTTAATCTTAAAACCGGTTATGACTTTAAAGGCAAATATAGTTAATATTAAAGAAGTTTCAGAAGGTACTCCAATAAGCTATGGAAGGAAGTTTTGTACCAATAGAAAAAGTAAAATTGCAACTCTTCCCTTCGGTTATGCTGATGGATTTACAAGACTGCTCTTTGGAAAGGCTTTTGTAATTGTAAATGGAAAGGCTGCCCCTGTTGTTGGGAGAATATGTATGGATCAGTGTATGATAGATGTAACTGACTGCGGCGATGTAAAAGTTGGTGATGAAGTTATAGTTATGGGAGAAAAGAATGGAATAAGAAATAATGCTGATGATATTGCAAAGATGCTTGGAACGATAAGCTATGAAATATTGTGCATGGTTTCAAAGAGGGTTCCGAGGGTTTATGTTGAAAATGGTAAAATAATTAAAGTAAAAAACTATGTATAGACATATTTTTGAGTATAAATGGAAATAATGTTATAAGAGAATTCTTTTAAATAAAAGAAACAATGAGTTTGCACCTGTCTTTAGTTTGATGTATAATTATGATACGGTATTTGTATGTATAAATCTGTAATCGAAGTCGGAATACATAGGTAAATTTAGGGGGTAAAAAAATGACTGATAGCAAAAAAATAGTTGTTAGCCTCCCGAAAAATTTAGTAGATGAATTTGACGAGCTTGTTAATTGTAAATCCGGTAAAAATAGGAGTCAATTTATAAGGGAAGCTGTAATATTATATATTAAAGAGCGTAAGCAAATGAATATGAAGGAACTTATGAAAAAGGGCTATGAAGAGATGGCTGCAATCAACTGCGAACTGAGTGAACTTGGTATTGCAGCTGATTGTGTTGAACTTGCTAAATATGAAGCAGGATTAGCGGAGAGTGATAGTATAGATGGCACAGGCGGTGAAAAGAGGAGATATATTTTATGCTGATTTAAGCCCAGTCATAGGTTCTGAACAGGGTGGAATAAGACCAGTTCTGATAATACAAAACGATGTAGGCAATAAGTACAGCCCTACTGTTATTATTGCTGCAATAACCTCTCAGATTAACAAAGCCAAGCTGCCTACCCATGTTGAGATAAGCTCAGAAGAGTATGGGCTTAGCAAAGATTCAGTTGTACTTTTAGAACAGCTACGCACTATAGATAAAAGAAGACTCAAGGATAAAATTGGTCATATAAGCGATGAAACTATGCAAAAGGTAAATGAAGCATTAAGAATAAGCCTTGATATATAGAAAAAGAACTACCGATTTGGTAGTTCTCAGGCTGTTGACAAACAAATTTTGTCAGCAGCTTTTTTTGCGTAGCAAAAAGGATTTTAAAAATTTATGTAGAATTATATATATAGAAATAAGATTGTGTTAAGTAAATATGAAAAAATAGCGTAGCTAGACGTATAATT
>JAOADY010000014.1 GCA_026417075.1 Caloramator sp. | reverse complement strand
GTAGTATATGGAGCATCCAATTGAAGCTTTGATGAGAACTACTATGGACAATTTAAAACAGATGATTGATGTAAACACTATTGTAGGAGATGCCGTTGAAACTAAGGATGGAACAGTTATTATTCCTATTTCTAAGGTAAGTATTGGCTTTGCTTCAGGTGGAACCGAATTTAAAGGTTCAGATTCTAAAGGAGATGGAAATAATAAGCTACCCTTTGGAGGAGGTAGCGGAGCTGGGGTATCGCTTCAGCCGGTTGCTTTCCTTGTTGTAAAATCTGATCTTGTAAGGCTTCTCCCTGTTGCTCAATCAGGCTCAATCGAGAGAATAATTGACAACATACCTGAGTTTGTCGAAGAGATTACAGCGCTGTTTAAAAAAGATAAAGAAAAAGAAAAGCCTCAAGAAGAAAATTCTGCTTTTAATGCTACTTAAATAAGATTATAAAGCCCATATTGCTGATTATTTTAGCAATATGGGCTAAGTTTAACATACAGCTATATTGTGAACATCTCATTTAAATTGAAATCCTTTAAATTAAAAAATTGATAAAACTATAAAAACCGAGCTTTTTTATAATGAGGTAATGAATATTGCTTTATATATTTATAAATCCTGAGATTGTATTTGGAGGATTTAAGATGAAATTAAAGAAAGCATCCTTTCTTTTTTTTATAATAATATTTTTATCAGGTTTTAGTTATATTCCCCAAAAAAACATCAATTTAAAATGTCTGTCAGCAGTAGTAATAGATCAGGATTCAGGAAGGATATTATATTCTAAGAATGAAAACAACCTTCTTCCTATGGCAAGCACTACTAAAATCATGACAGCAATTGTTGCTCTTGAAAGAGGAAACCTTAATGATACAGTTACAATTTCAGGCAGAGCTTCAGCTATGAAGGGCTCTGTAGTCGGATATAAAAAGGATGAAAAGGTATCCCTCGAGGAGCTTTTATATGGTCTTATGATGCGTTCAGGCAACGATGCTGCAATAGCTATTGCAGAGCACATATCAGGAAGTGTTGAAGAGTTTTCTAAACTTATGACGGATAAAGCCTTTGAAATTGGAGCATATGATACAAGTTTTAAAAGCCCCCATGGTCTTGACATGGAAAATCACTATACAACAGCAAAGGATCTTGCTAAAATAACTGCCTATGCTATGAAAAATGATACTTTTGCTAAAATTTCATCAACAAAAGAAATAGATTCTGGAGAAACTGGGAAGTTTACACGAAGCTATAACAATATTAACAAATTCCTATATCAATATCCCAATTCCGATGGAGTTAAAACAGGCTTTACAGGAAAGGCTGGGAAATGCTTTGTAGCTTCGGTTAAAAATCCCTATGGAAGATATATTTGTGTAATTTTAAACAGTAGCGATAGATGGAATGATGCTAAAAAGCTCGCTGATTATGCAGTAAAAAACTATAAATATGTAAAAGTAGTAGGAAAGGATGAACTTATAAAAGCCTTTACAGTAGATGGAGGAGAGGAAGAATATATTGTAGGAAAAATAGAAAAGAATCTTTATATACCTGTAACAGAAGACGAACTAAACAGCATCAAAATGGAAGTTTATGCTCCTTCAGTTATTTTTTCTCCTGTAAGGGAAAGAGAGATATTAGGGAATGTAGTTGTATATGCTAAGGGCACTCCAGTTGGGAAGTATCCTATAATCAGCGATAGGGAAGTTAAAAGGAAAAATTTTGCGGAAAATTTAAAAAAAATGATAAAAACAATGGCAAATATGAAGTAACCAAAAGCCCCCTTCAAGAATAATCTGAATATATGGAAGGGGGTTTAATTGTGTTTAAATATATAGATTGTATTGATGCAGGTAGCCCTTACTGCCCTTGTGAACTTGCTTTAAAGGGTGAGTGTATAATCTGTTCTCAGCTTCATGGAAAGGAGTTTTGCGACTGCTTAAATTGGAAAGGAACATGTATATATCAGGAATTTATTTGGAATGGTTATAAAAGCAAAAAAATAAGAGAGTTTAAGAAATTTAAAATAGTAAAAAGAGAATACTTAAGAGAGGATATTTTAAAACTTGATATAAAAGTAAATAAAGAGCTTTCAAGGGATTTAAATGACATAGGAGCTTTTGTATTTCTTAAAAATGAGAAGGATGCAGAAGCCTTCAGCACTCCTATTTCAATTTTAAGCAGCGATATTGAAACTGATATTATAACGGTTGTTATAAAAAGGGAAGGTATAAAAAGCAAAGCAATTTTTGAATGCCAAGATGAAATATTAGTTAAGGGGCCTTATTTTAATGGAATACAAGGACAAAAATATTTAAAGGAGCTTAAAAATAATAGCTGCCTTATATTATCAAGAGGCGTTGCCTCAGCTCCAACAGTTTTAGCAGCTAAAAAACTCAAAATAAATAAAAATGAGGTATATGTACTTTTAGACAGGGGAAGAAGCAGAGAAAACTTTTCAAAGCCCTATTTTTTATCCCTCGGGTGTATAGTTGAAGATGTTTCCTTTTTAAATATAGATGGAGAAATAAAGTATGAGTATAAAAAGGAAATAGAGCAGCTTATAAAGAAATGGAATTTTAAAACTGTGCTTTCTGCAGGCAGCGATGATTTTCATGAAAAAGTCATAAACTTTATATATAAAATCGATAAATATATAAATTTTGCAACCGTTAACAACAGTACTATGTGCTGTGGAGAGGGCATTTGCGGAAGCTGCATAATAAAGGGAAGTAATAATGAAAAAATAAGATCATGCAAGCAGCAGTATAATCCTAAAGAAGTATTTTTAAGGGGGATTAATTGATGAAGGTTGTTGTAATCGGAGGCGGCTGGGCAGGATGCGCTGCAGCTTTAGAGGCTAAAAAGTGCGGTGCTGATGTACTGCTTATTGAAAGGACGGATATGCTCTTAGGCCTTGGGAATGTAGGGGGAATTATGAGAAATAACGGAAGGTACACAGCAGCGCAGGAAATGATAGAATTAGGCGGCGGGGATTTATTTGAGCTTGCAGATAAATGTGCAAGGCATAAAAATGTTGAATTTCCAGGCCACAAACATGCAACTTTATATGATGTTATAAAGATGGAGCCTACTGTAAGAAGATATCTTTTAGAAAAAAATATTAATATTATGTTTGAAGCAAGAGTAGTTGATGTTGAACTTGATAAAAATTCAATAAAGGGAATATATTTGTATGACGGAACCTTTATTGAAGGAGATGTTTTTGTTGAAACTACCGGCTCAACAGGGCCTATGGGCAACTGCTTAAGATATGGAAAAGGATGCTCTATGTGCATATTAAGATGCCCATCCTATGGTCCGAGGATAAGCATAAGCAAAAGAGCAGGGGTTGAGGATATACTTGGAATGAGGGGTGATGACAGCTACGGAGCTATGAGCGGCTCATGTAAATTAAACAAAGAATCCCTGTCGGATGAAATAAGGGAAAAATTAGAGAGGGACGGTGTTTATATAGTTGAAGTTCCTAAGGAGGATGTAAACTTAGAAAAGCTTAACATGAAGGTCTGTCAGCAGTATGCCCTAAAGGAATTTGCAGAAAATATTGTACTTCTTGACACAGGTCATGCAAAGCTTATGACAAGTTATTATCCCCTTGAAAAACTTAGAAAAATTAAAGGCTTTGAAAATGTAAGGTTTGAAGATCCCTATTCAGGAGGAAAGGCTAATTCTATAAGATATCTTTCCATGGCACCAAGGGATAACTCTATGAAGGTTACAGGAGTTGATAATCTCTTTGTTGGAGGAGAAAAAAGCGGACTTTTCGTTGGCCATACTGAAGCTATTGTTACAGGAACATTAGCAGGATATAATGCGGTAAGATGGGGGCTTGGTCTTAAAACAACCACTCTACCAGCATCTCTATCCGTTGGGGACATAATAAGCTTTGAAAACAGCATGAAAGAAAACATAGAGGGATTAAAAAAGAGATATACCTTTGCAGGTGCGTCATACTTTGAAAGGATGAAGGAACTTAATCTTTATACAACCGATGATAATATAATAGAAAAAAGAGTTAAAAACTTGTTTATAGATGGAATATTTAAAGAAAGGCTTTTGTAATTCTATGCAGCCTTTACCAATAAGGTAAGGCTGCATGCTATTTATAAAAAATTTTCAAAAGAGAATTTGCTGCCGCTAAATAATTTCTCACTTACCTATGACCTTTCCAACAGGCTTTCAGAAAATGTTGATGCAAATGGAAATTCCATAAAGTACGGGCTTGATTATAACAATAATGTGCAGAGCATAGCTGAAAATATTTCTGGCAACAGCTATGTTAGCGGCTGTATTTATGATGTGATAACAAGGTTAGAAAAGTTAATATATCCAGTAACCTTCTATCCTGCAAATTGTATCTCTAACTTTCCATGTATCATAAGCTCTGTATGTATGAAATGTTTTAGTTACCTAATATGCGGCTACTGTTTTCACTGCTCTTTCTTAAAATCCTTGTAAGTTTTATTTCAATTTCGAAGTTTAGGCTTTTAATTCCATGTTGTTTCTATAAGATAAGGATTTGGATATATATATTATTGTTGTTGAAGAATCTACTGTAAAATTTAATACTACTATATTAACATATTGTGTAATATATAGTTTAATATAGATGGATTTTTGAATAGGGGTGATGATATGAAAAAACTTTTTTTATTACTTATTATTTGTATAAATTTAACTTTTGCAGCTTGCATTAATATAAAAAAGAATAGTATTAAGGATGAAGGTAATAAAGATATACAAATAGTTGAAAATATTGTTAACACTTACTATATAAGTATTCATGATAAAAAATATGAAGATGCTCTTAACATTATTGATTTTGAAAATGACAATAGCAAAAAAAATTCTTTATTTTATTGGTTAAACGAAAATTCTAAATTATATAATATAGGGCCACCAGATAAACCCAATAAACTAATACAGGAGATTGATTATTCACATAAATTAAAGCAATATCGAATTGTATGTTTAGTAAGATGCACATATAAGGATAAAGATAAAGATATAAACGAATATATCTATATTAGAAAAACAAGGAAAAATTATAAAATTGTTTATATTGAGAGTAGTGATGAAAATATAAAATACAGAAGCAATATGTATGGAAATATAGGAAATAGTATTTTTAACAGCTCTGAATATCAATCATTATATTAGCATTAAAGTGCCACCCAAGTGGCAAACTAACGCCTCTTAATATAAATCTATTTTATCTTCAGTTAATGAGTTAAAGTATAATTTATTCGTAATTTCCTTGAATATATTTGTATACATTTTATAAATCCATTTTTCCTATTGTATAATTTATAAAAAAATGGTATATTAAAATTGTCTGAAAAGTTAACAATGTATCAATGGTACTTAAAGTTTAAAAGGGAAAGCGGTGAAAATCCGCTGCAGCCCCCGCTACTGTATACGGAGACGAATTCCTATCCACTGAATTTTCGGGAAGGAGGAAGGAGGATGACCCGTGAGCCAGGAGACCTGCCTTGATACTGCTAATTACTTCGGTGGGAAGGAAAGGCTTAATATGTATATATGCTTCACATTTGGTGAAGGATTTTGTAACTTATGCACCCACAGGGTGCTTTTTTTGTTAGGAGGTTGGTTATGGAATTATTAAATTCTACATTAAAACAAATTAAGCCTTTATATGATGATTCTGTTAAGGAAGCTGTAAAAAGGCTTGACAATCTTACAAAACCTATAGGAAGCCTTGGATATCTTGAAGATATAGCAGCGAGAATGGCTGGAATTACAGGGAAAGTACATAATGAAATAAAAAAGAAGAACATAATAATAATGTGTGCCGATAACGGAGTGGTTGAGGAGGGAGTTAGTGCCTGCCCTCAATATATTACTGCTGTACTTACAAATAATGCTACAAAAGGTATTATGGGTGTGAGTGTGCTTTCAAATTTTGTAAATTCCGATACTACTGTTGTTGATATTGGAGTTAATGCGGATGTTGATAATCCTAAAATAATAAATAAAAAAATTGCCTATGGTACAAACAATATGTTAAAAGGACCTGCAATGACAAGGGAGCAGGCAATAAAGGCTATAGAAACAGGTATTGAAATTGCAGACAATCTTATAGAAAAAGGATATGATCTTTTAGGGACAGGAGAACTTGGAATTGGGAACACTGCAACAAGTGCAGCAATTTTAAGTGTTCTATCTGGAATAGATTCAGATTTAATAGTCGGAAAAGGCTCTGGTCTTACATTGGAGCAGTATGAGAATAAAAAAATGGTTGTAAAAAAATCAATAGAAGTAAATAAACCTGATAAAAATGATGTAATAGATGTAATCTCAAAGGTTGGAGGATTTGATATAGCGGGGCTTTGCGGCTGTTTTTTAAGTGCTGCTAAAAACAGAGTACCAATTGTTATAGATGGATTTATCTCATCAGCTGCAGCGCTTTGTGCCTATAAATTAAATCCATTATCAAGGGATTATATGTTTCCATCCCACCTTTCAGCAGAGCCAGGGGCAAGTTATATGATGAAAGAGCTAAAGCTTGAGCCTATGCTGAATCTTAAAATGCGTCTTGGAGAAGGTTCAGGATGTCCTTTTGCCTTTAATATAATAGAAGCAGCTCTTGAGATAATAAATAAGATGGGAACTTTTGAAGATGCAATGATAAACAGCGATTTTTTAGTTGATATAAGGTGATAAAATGGCAAGAATAATACTTATAACTGGAGGGGCAAGGAGCGGAAAGAGCAGCTTTGCAGAGTCCATTTATAAAGATGAAGATAATGTTACATATATAGCAACATCACGAATTACTGATGATGAAATGAAGAATAGGATAGAACTTCATAGAAAATCAAGACCTTTAATTTGGAAGACCTTTGAAGGAAGCTATAATCTTACTGATGCAGTAACTGACTGCAAAAATTATCTTCTCGACTGCATAACCGTTATGACATCCAATATAATGTTTGATATGTCAAAGGATTTTGAAACCATTTCTCAGAGCCTTCAAAATAAGATAGAGGATGCTGTATTTGATGAAATAATAAATCTTATAGAAAAAGTAAAAAGGATAGATGGAAATCTTATAATGGTGACAAATGAAGTTGGAGATTCAATAGTTCCTGAAAACCATATTGCAAGGGTTTATAGAGATATTATAGGGAGGGTAAATCAGAGGATTGCTAAAGTTTGCGATGAAGTTTACATCGTAACCTGCGGTATTCCTTTGAGATTAAAATGATGGTAAAATCCTTTATTTTAATGCTTCAGTTTTTAACAAGGCTTCCTATAAATATAAATATTCAAATGGATAAAGATACGATAACAAAAGGAACGCTTTTTTTCCCTTTTATAGGAATGATTATAGGTACGATTTCAGGGGCTGTTTATTATATTTTAAGCTTTATGAATAAAGACATTGCATCCCTTGGAGCAGTATTTGCAATTGTTTTTGTAACAGGGGGGCTTCATTTAGATGGTTTATCCGATACTGCCGACGGCTTTTTCTCAGGGCGGGAGAGGGATAGGATACTTGAGATAATGAAGGACAGCCGCATAGGAAGCTTTGGAGTTATAGCAATAGTAATTGTCCTTTTGTCAAAGTATGTTTTGATTAAAAGCCTAAATTATGATGTTATAAAGGTTCTTATTCTATCCTGCGGATTAGCAAGATTAGGCGTTTCAATGCTTTTTAGTTTTGGAAAAACTGCAAGGCCAAAGGGTCTTGGGAGCATGTTTACAAATAGTGAGTCAAAAAAATACTTTTTCATAAGTTTTATAACTTTTTCTATTATAGGATATTTGATAAAAGGAATTCCATTTTTAATAGCTTTATTTTGTGCACTTATATTTTCTCTTATAATAATGAAATATTCCTATAAGGTTATAGGAGGTTTGACAGGAGATGTATATGGTGCCGCTTGTGAGATTTTAGAAGTTATTTGTATTTTTACATTTTTAGTGGTGATGCTATGGATATAGTATTAATAAGACACGGAAGAACTGATATTAATGAAAAAGGATGTTTTGGAGGTTCAACTGATACAGGGCTTAGCATTAATGGAATAAAGGAAGTTGAAAATTTAAAAAGATATATAAAAGATATAGAGTTTGACTGTGTGTATTCAAGTCCCATGAAAAGAGCACTTCAAACGGTACAAATTCTTGGATTTGATTATATAACTGACTTTAGATTAAGGGAGATAGATTTTGGAATATTTGAAGGATTAAGCTTTAAGGATATAGAAAAAATGTACCCTAAAGAATATGAAAAATGGAACAAAGATTATTTAAACTATAGATTTATAAATGGCGAGAGCCTTATGGATGTGTTTGAAAGGTCTATAGATTTTTTAAAAAGCATCAATAAAAATAAAAAAAGAATACTTATTGTAACTCATGGAGGAGTTATAAGATGCATATTATCAGAGGTTTTTAAAAGCAGGGACTATTTTTATAAATTTAAAATAAACTATGCTACTGCAAATATTATTTCCTATGATTATGATTTTATGTTCATCAAAGGAATAAACTGCATATCAAACTTAAAAGAATTGTTAAATAATTAATAGAAAGAAGGTATAAAATGGAAAAAGGTTATGTGCAGGTTTATACAGGAAACGGCAAAGGCAAAACTACTGCTGCCTTTGGACTTTGTCTTAGGGCAATTTGTGCCGGTAAAAAAGTTTTTATAGGGCAGTTTGTTAAGGGCATGGAATACAGCGAACTTAAAGCGGTGGAATTTTTGCCGAATTTAGAAATAGAGCAGTTTGGAAGGGGATGCTTTATAAGAAATGAACCTTCAAAGGAGGACTTTGAAGCTGCAAAAGCAGGACTTGCAAAGTGCAAGGAAATTTTAAAAAACGGAGAATATGATGTTGTTGTTCTTGATGAAATAAACATAGCAATGTTTTTTAAGCTTATAAGCGTGGAGGAGGTTTTAGAGCTTATAAAATTAAAAGATGAAAAAACAGAATTAATATTAACAGGAAGATATGCACCTCAGGAAATAATAGATGCAGCTGATCTTGTAACAGAAATGAGGGAGATTAAGCATTATTATACTAAGGGTGTTATGGCAAGAAAAGGAATTGAATCCTAAACTAAAAATTACAAATTGGAGGAATGGAAATGAGAAACATTAAATTTAAAAATTTATTATTAAGTATTTTTATTATGCTTGCATTTTTATTTGCATCCTGCTCAGGAGCAAACAAAGCACCCGAGCAAAAAAAGCAGGCAGCTACATATCCTTTAACAATTACCGATTCATATAACAGGCAGGTTACAATAGATAAAAGGCCTGAGAGAATAGTATCCGTTGCACCAAACATAACAGAAATAATAGCAGCACTTAATGCAAAGGATAGACTTGTTGGGAGAACAGATTACTGCGATTATCCTCAAGATATAAGCAGTGTTGAATCAATAGGAAGCCTTATGGAGCCTAATATAGAAAAAATAGTGTCATTAAAGCCTGATATAGTTATAGCTTCAAGTCATTTTAAAAAGGAAAGCCTTGAAAAGCTTGAACAGCTTAAGGTTAAAGTTATTGTTTTAAATGGTGCGGAAACTTTTGACGGTGCCTATGAAACTATTGAAAAGGTTGGTCAGGTTATAGGAGAAAAGGAAGCGGCAGATAAAATAGTAAGCGATATGAAGAAAAAGGTTGAGGAAGTTAAAGCAAAGGTTAAAGATGCTCCAAAGCCCAAAGTATATTATGTTATAAGCTATGGTAAATTTGGAGACTATACTGCCGGTAAAGGAACATTTATTGATGAGGCTATTAAAATGGCAGGAGGAACAAATATAGGAGAAGATGCACAGGGCTGGGCATACAGCTTAGAAAAGATAGTAAAAAACGATCCAGATATTATTATATGTTCAAAATACTTTGACACTAAAGCTGGCATATCATCTACTGCTGGATATAAGGATTTAAGGGCAGTTAAAGAAGGAAAACTTCTTGAAATAGATAACAATATGCTTGATAGACAAGGCCCAAGGCTGGCACAGGGACTTGAGGAACTTGCAAAGCTTATACATCCAGAGCTTTTTAAATAGCAAAGGGCTGTAGCATTAATGAATTTTCGTACAATATATTAAATGCAGTATTGTATGTTTGTTCTTTATGCTACAGCCTATTTAAAAACATAGCAAAAGAGGGAATGACATGGTTATAGATAAAAGTCGTTATAGATTTATAGTTTTTATATCCTTTGTTGTATTGATAGTTTTAATAGCTTTTGCTGCAGCAATAGGAACAGTAAAAATATCGGTTTTAGATGTTTTAAAAACTGTATTGTCAAGATTTAAAATAATAAATGAAAATGAATTTTTAAAAACAAATGAAATAATAATATTTAATATTCGTTTACCAAGAGCCTTTTTAGCCTGCTTTATTGGAATGGGACTTTCTATGGTAGGACTTGTATATCAGGGAATATTTAAAAACCCAATGGCAGATCCCTTTGTGCTTGGAACATCCTCAGGCTCTGCATTAGGCGCATCAATTGCAATAGTATTAGGAATTGAAAAAACCTTTTTAGGGCTTAGCAGCATTGCAGCTTGTGCCTTTACTGGAGCAGTTTTAACTACTTTAGTTGTATATAATATTGCCAAGGTAGGAAATAGGGCATCAAATACAAACCTTCTTCTATCTGGTGTTGCCATGAACTTTTTTTTATCTTCGATAATATCTTTTATCATGGTTTTAGATAGAAATCAGGTTGAAAAAATAGTGTTTTGGACTTTAGGAAGCCTTGCAGGGGCTAATTATAAAAATGTAATGCTTTTAATTTTAATAGTTATACCATCAAGCTTTATAATATATTTTTTTTATAGAGATCTTAATATAATTGCAACAGGAGAAGAGACGGCCTCAAGCCTTGGGGTGGAGGTTGAAAAAGTTAAAAATCTTATGTTTATAATTTCATCTTTAATTGTTGCAACTTGTGTTTCAGTTAGCGGAATTATTGGATTTGTAGGACTTATAATGCCTCATATTGTAAAAATTATAATAGGCCCTGATTATAAAAAAGCACTTCCATTGACTCTTCTTTGGGGAGCTATTTTTATGGTTTTATGTGATATATTATCAAGAAGTATACTTTCTCCTGCTGAAATTCCAATAGGAGTTATAACTTCATTTTTTGGAGCACCTTATTTTATATATCTTCTTTATAAAGACAAAAAGAAGGTGATATCATGAAGGACGAGATAGCATTAGAAATTAAGAACTTAAATTATACTGCACTATCAAATGAAATACTTAAAAACATATCCTGCAACTTTAAAAAAGGTCTTTTTTATAGCATAATAGGCCCTAACGGCTCAGGTAAAACTACACTTTTAAGGCATATATCGAGAAATTTAATGCCACGGGAAGATGTTATTTTAATTGAAGGAAAGGATGCAGCTTATTTTAAAGGTACTGATTTTGCAAAAATAGTATCCTATGTTCCTCAGCAAATAGATAGTTCATGTACCTTTACAGCTTTTGATGTTGTACTTATGGGAAGGTATCCTTATATTAAAAGGTTTGAGGGAGAAAAGAAGAAGGATGTAGATATAGCCCTTTGGGCTATGAAGGTAACAAATACTTTTGCTATAAAGGACAAAAATATTAACTTTTTAAGCGGAGGAGAAAGGCAGAGGGTAATAATTGCAAGAGCCATTGCACAGCAAGGAAAGATACTTCTTTTAGATGAGCCTACATCCCATCTTGATATTCATCATCAGATTGAAATTATGGATACTTTAAAGCAGCTTAATATAAATTACGGCATAACTGTTCTTTGTGTTCTTCACGATTTGAATACTGCTTGTGAATACAGCGACTATATAGTTGTTATGAAGGATGGGAAAATTGAAAATATGGGGAAGCCTCAAGATGTTTTAAATGAGAAGATTATAAAAAATGTCTACGGAATAGATGTTTCAATAATAAAAAATCCTGTAAATGGGAATTTTCATATAATACCCCAGTCAAATTTAAAATCCTATTCAAAATGTATAGGTTCTATTTAAAATAAAAAGTTAAGGAGCTGATTAAATGCCATCTATTATGATACAGGGTACAGCATCTTCAGCAGGGAAAAGCATAATAACAGCTGCACTTTGCAGGATTTTTTGCAATGATGGATTAAAGGTGTATCCTTTTAAGTCCCAGAATATGTCTTTAAATTCCTATATAACTAAAGAGGGACTTGAAATGGGACGAGCTCAGGTTCTTCAAGCACAGGCTGCAAAATTAGAGCCTTCGGTTTTAATGAATCCAATACTTTTAAAGCCTACAAGCGATAGAAAAAGTCAGGTTATTATAAAAGGAAAAGTTTATAAGAATATGGATGCTGTGGAATACTTTAATTTTAGGAATAAATTAAGGCTTATGATAAAAGAGATTTATGATGAAATTGAAAGCAATTGCGATGTTGTTGTAATTGAAGGCGCTGGGAGTCCAGCAGAAATAAACCTCAAGGAGAACGATATAGTAAATATGGGTATGGCAAAGATAGCCAACTCACCAGTTATTCTTGTAGCTGATATAGATAAAGGAGGAGTATTTGCCTCAATTTATGGTACGATTATGCTTCTTGATGAAGAAGAAAGAAAGAGGATAAAGGGAGTTATAATAAATAAATTTAGAGGAGATAAAAGCCTTCTTGAGAGTGGCATTAAAAAAATTGAAAGCTTAACTAATGTGCCAATAATAGGAGTTATTCCCTATATGGATTTAAAACTTGATGAGGAGGACGGAGCAGTAGAATTTAATAAAAATATAGAAAAATCTATTGATATATGTATTATAAAACTTCCAAGGATGTCAAATTTTACTGATTTTGATGCCTTTAAATTCGATGATGATGTAAGTATAAGATATATTTCAAAGGCAGAGGATGTAAAAAATGCGGATATGCTTATTATTCCAGGAAGTAAAAACACAATTGAAGATTTAAGATGGCTTAAAAGAGAAGGATTTGAAGGAGTAATTAAAAATTTTAAAGGATTAGTTTTTGGGATATGCGGAGGATACCAGATGATGGGTCGAAGCATAATAGATGAATTTGGAATCGAAGGTAAGGAAAATGATAAAGAGAAGGCTTTAGGAATTTTTAATACAGAAACATTAATAGAAAAAAATAAGATTACAAAAAGAGTAAAAGGTACGGCTTTAGGCTTTAATATATACGGATATGAAATACATATGGGAAGAACATTAAAAAATGAAAATCCCTTTGTTGAAATAGTTGAGAATAATTGTAGCAAAGTTAAATATGAAGATGGAGATATGAAAGATAATAAATATTTTGGTACATATATTCATGGAATATTTGACTCAGGGGATTTTAGAGGATTTATATTAAACAGCATAAGAAAAAGCAAAGGCTTAAAAGAAAAAAACAGCATTGACATAAACAATAAAAGGGAAGAGGAAATTGAAAAACTTGCAAAAATAGTTAGAGAGAATATTGATATAGAATATATTTACAGTTTAATAGGGTGATAATATGATAGACTTGTTAATTGCAATAGCGCTAGATTTAATAATAGGCGATCCTTATTCCTTTCCTCATCCTGTAAAGCTTATGGGAAAAATAATCAGTTTTGAGGAAAAGCTTTTAAGAAAAATTTCAAAGAGTAACGAGCAACTTTTAATTTCAGGTTTTTTTATAGTATTTGTAAATATTATACTTTCTTTTTCTATACCCTATGGAATTTTATATTTATTAAAGCCCTATAAGATAATATATCATGTAGTAAACACATATTTAATATATACTTGTATAGCTGCAAGGTGTCTTCAGGATGAGGCTTTAAAAATATATAAAGCCTTAGGAAAAAGCATTGAAGATGCAAGATATAGCCTTTCCTTTATAGTAGGAAGACAGACTTCTCATCTTGATGAAAGTGAGATAGTAAGGGCTACAGTTGAAACGGTGGCGGAAAATACATCGGATGGCGTAATAGCACCACTATTTTATATAGCAATAGGTGGTGTGCCTTTAGGTATGATGTATAAGATGATTAACACTATGGATTCAATGCTTGGGTATATCGATGAAAAGTTTAAGTTTATAGGTTTTTTCCCTGCAAAAACTGATGATGTTTTTAATTTCGTACCGGCAAGGTTAACAGGAATTCTTATGAATCTATCGAGTGCTTTTAAATATGATATAAAAAATGGATTTAAAATAATGATAAGGGATAGAAAAAATCATAAGAGCCCAAACTGCGCCTATCCTGAGGGAGCAGTTGCTGGACTTTTAAATGTACAGCTTGGTGGAGATAACATATATTTTGGTAAGGTTGTTAAAAAGCCTAAAATAGGAGATAAGGTAAGGGAACTTTCAAGGGAAGATATTAAAAAAACGGTTGAAATAATGTATAGAGCAGAAATATTATTCCTATTGGTTTACCTAATAATAAAGGGAGTGCTTTTATGATTCATGGAGGAGATTTAATAAGCTTTAAAGATTTATATGATGGAAAAATTATAGATTACAGCAGCAACATAAATCCACTAGGATATCCAAAGGTTTTGAATAAGGTTTTAGAAGATGCTTTAAAGGATGCTGATAAATATCCTGATATAAAATATAGAAACCTTAAAAAAAGCATATCAAAATATTTAGGCTGTAGTGAAGAAGAAGTTGTTGTTGGAAATGGTGCAGTTGAAATAATAGATGTATTTATAATGATGTTTAAAAGAATAATAACTTTTAACCCATGCTTTATTGAGTATGAAAAGAGGGCAAAAATACATAATAAAGAAGTTCTAGAGTTTTTTTTAGACGAGAATTTTAATATAGATATAAATTTATTATATGAAAACATAAAAGAAGGAGACTGCCTTATACTTGGGAATCCTAACAATCCAACAGGTAAAAGAATAAATGAAGATATTCTTAAAAATATAGTCAGACTAATTGAAAATAGGAATGCTTTTTTGATATTAGATGAAGCTTTTTATGAATTTTGTCCGTTTTTCTATGACAGTATAAAGCTTTTTAAAGAAAGCAAAAATGTTGCAATAATAAGGGCAGCGACTAAATTTTTTGCACTTCCCGGGATACGACTTGGATATGCTTTTACAAACAGTAACACAGCAAGAAAATACGATGAAACAGTACTCCCATGGTCAGTGAATGTTTTTGCTGATGTTGCAGGCAGTATTATATTTGATAATATTTCATATCTACAAAATACAAAGGAATATATAAATGAGCAAAGGCAGTATCTTTTAAAAGAACTTAAAAATGTATCCTGTTTAAAGGTATTTGATACAGATTGTAACTTTATATTAATAAAGCTTTTAAAGGGAAATGAAGATGATTTGTTTTGTTTTATGATAAAAAGAGGTATTTTAATTAGAAAAGCATCGAGTTTTAAAGGTCTTGATAAAACTTATATTAGAATTGCTGTTAAAGATTTTGAAAACAACTCTTATCTAATAAAATGTTTTAAAGAATATGAGGAGTTTTCATTATGAAAGGAATTATGATAACAGCACCAAAAAGCGGTAGCGGAAAAACTACTATATCCCTTGGAATTATAAGGGCTCTTGTTAATAAAGGTTATGATGTTGCCTGCTTTAAAACAGGACCAGATTACATCGATACAGCTTTTTTAAAGGCTGCATCCAAAAAGGATAAAGCAGGGAATCTTGATATACATCTTCAAGGCAAAAACAATTTAAAAAAATCTTTAGGGCTTGTAAGAGGGGACATATGCATAATAGAAGGAGCTATGGGATATTACGATGGTATTTATAATACATATTTAAATTCAAGTTATGATATATCTAAAACGTTAAATATAAATTCTATATTAGTATATACTCCACAAGGAGAGATGTTTTCGGCAATACCCAAAATAAAGGGATTAACGGAATTTGAAAATTCAAACATTAAAGGAATAATTTTAAATAAGGTTAGTGAAAAGTATTATTTAATGTTAAAGGAACAGATTGAAAAATATATAAATATTGAAGTTTTAGGATATATGCCTAATATAAAGGATATCGAAATAAAAAGTAGGCACCTTGGACTTATACAAAGGGATGAAATAGAGGATATAGAGAAAAAAATAGAGCTTTGCGCAGAGTATATTAAAGAATATATTGACTTAGAAAAGATTATTGAATTAACAAGAGAAGTTGAAAATAAGCCTATTGAAAATCTTAAAAAGAGAAATATTAAAGTAGCAGTTGCTATGGATAAAGCTTTTTCCTTTTATTACAATGAAAATCTTTATCTTTTAAATAGCATTTGTGATGTTAAGTATTTTTCTCCTATGTATGATACTCATCTGCCTGATTGTGATTTTTTGTATTTAGGTGGAGGATATCCTGAAGTGTTTAAAATGGAGCTTTATAAAAATAAGCCTATGAGAAAGGCAGTAAGGGATTTTGGAGAGGAAAAAGGCACAATTTACGGAGAGTGTGGAGGCTTTATGTATCTTTGTAATTATATAGAGGATTGTGAAATGGTTGGACTTTTGAATGGGGAAATTAAAATGTCACAAAATCTTCAAAGGTTTGGATATGTTGATATTACTATAAAAGATGACTGCCTTTTAGGCAAAAAAGATGACAAACTAACTGGTCATGAATTTCATAAATCCTACGCATTGATAAATTGCAAAACTTATTATAGTGTTTCAAAAACGATGGGGAAAGATACTTGGGAGTGTGGATACAGCTACAAAAATGTTTTTGGCAGTTATGCACATATTAATTTTTTGGGCAATATAAAGGCTTTATATAATATTTTAGATTCAATTGAAAGGAGATAAAACATGAAGGGTATATTAGTTATAGGACATGGGAGCAGAAGCGAAGATGTAAAGGAAGTTTTTTTTAAAGTCGTTGATGATTTAAGAAAAAAAACAGGCTTAGCTGTTGAAGGATGTTTTATGGAGTTGTGTGAGCCTGATATAAATAATACTATTAAAAAAATGTATATAAATGGCATAAGAGAAATAACAGCTATTCCTTATTTTCTTTTTAATGGTATACACATCAAAGAAGATATACCTGATATTTTAAAAGAAGCAAAAAAAGAATATGATGATTTGAATATTTTTTTAGCAAAGCCCATAGAATACGATTCAGCGCTTATAGATATTTTATTAAAAAGAGCCGAAGGTGAAAAAACATGTATATAACAAATCCAATGGAAATTGAAAAAAAAAGCTTTATGATAATAGATGAAGGTTTAAAAAAAGGTGATTTTAGCAGTAAAGAAATACTTGTTGTCAAAAGGATAATTCATACAACAGGGGATTTTGATTATCAAGATATAATCAAATTTAGTAAAGATGCAGTTGAAAAGGCTGTAGAGTTTTTAAAAAAAGGATGTAGCATTGTTACCGATACAAAAATGGCTTTTTCTGGTGTTAATAAAAATTCTGTTAAAAAATCAAACAGTATTATTAATTGCTATATAGATGATGAGAGAGTATATAAGTTATCTTTAGAAAATAATATAACAAGATCTATGGCTTCTATGGATGTTGCAGCAATGGAGGGAGCTGATTTTTTTGTAATAGGTAATGCTCCCACAGCACTTTTTAGATTAGGTGAACTTATAAAGGAGGGAAAAGTTAATCCTAAATTTATTATAGGTGTGCCTGTGGGATTTGTTGGAGCCTCCGATTCAAAAGAATATATAAGGGAATTTAATATACCTTCTATAACAACTGTTGGTACTAAAGGAGGAAGCAATGTAGCTGCCAGCATTTTAAATGCTCTTTTGTATATGGCGGTGGGAAGATGAAGGATTTATATGTTATAAAGGACGGTAAAAAATTAAGGTGTGGATATACAACGGGGAGCTGCGCAGCTGGAGCAGCAAAGGCGGCAGCTATTGGAATTATATATGGAAAAATTCCCGATTACGTTCAGATAGATACTCCTTCAGGTATAGTTTTAAATTTAAAAGTTGATGATAAATGTTTAGAAGAAAATTATGCTTCATGCTGCATTGTTAAAGATGCAGGAGATGATCCCGATGTTACAGACGGAATAAAAATATATGCAAAGGTTTCAAAAAGAGATGATAAGGATATTGTAATAGATGGAGGAGAAGGAATAGGAGTAATAACTCGGGATGGATTTTGGGGAAAGACTGGAGATAAAGCAATAAATAAAGTTCCAAGAAAGATGATTGAAAATGAAATAAGAAAAATAAGTTCTATTGGTTTTGATGTTTTGATATATACCCCAGAGGGAAGTGAAATTGCTAAAAAAACCTTTAATTCTAATATTGGGATTGAGGGAGGTATATCCATAATAGGGACGACAGGAATTGTCGAGCCTATGTCAGAGGAAGCACTTTTAAAGAGTATATATATAGATATAGATTTAGCCTTTGAAAAGAGCAGAAATATATGTCTTTGTCTTGGAAATTATGCCTTGGATTTTATGAAAGATATTCCCTTTGATGGCGAGAAGGTTAAAATTTCAAATTTCATTGGAGATTCTATATCTTACTGCAGATATAAAGGATTTAATAAAGTTCTGCTTGTTGGTAATATAGGAAAACTTTGCAAACTATCTATTGGAGTATTCAATACCCATAGCAGGATTTGTGATGGCAGGATTGAGGCTTTTATATATCACCTTGCACTTTTAAATGCACCTTTTAGCCTTTTAAATAAAATAAATGGCTGTAAAACATCTGAAGAGGCATTAAAGATTTGTATAGAGGAAGGATATAAAGACATTGGCAAACAAATGAAAGAATCCTGCATAAAAAGAATAAAAAGCTATGTTAAGGATGAAGATTTTAATATAGATGTCATTATATATTCTATGGAATTTGGTATGCTTTAGGAGGAGACTATGCTAAGTATTATTGGAATGGGCCCTGGAGATATAAAATATGTTACTTTTGAAGCCCTTGAAAAAATAAAATGCAGTGATAAAGTTATAGCCTTTGGAAGAATATCACATACAGCTAAAAAAATAACTTCCTCTGTTATAACTATAAAAAATTTAGATGAAATTAAGCACTATATCAATGAGGATGAAAAGACATCAATTTTAGCTTCAGGAGATCCATGCTTTTATGGAATTGCTGACTATATAAGAAGATGTGGCTATAAAATAGATGAGATTATACCAGGAATTTCTTCCTTTCAATATATGATGGCAAAGATTCAAAAAAATTATGATAATGTTAATTTTATAAGCCTTCACGGAAGGAATGACGATTTACAAAGTGTAAAATGCAGTAAAATTTCAGTTATACTTACAGATAAAGAAAATACCCCTAATGTAATATCGATGAAATTAAGAGAAATGGGAATAGAAGGAGATATATTTGCTGGTTTTAATTTATCCTACGAAGATGAATTTATTTTAAAAGCAAGGATAGGAGATTCAATTGATGATATAAGCAGTTTGTCACTGGTGGTGATTGAAAATGAAATTTTTAAAAGATGAAGACTTTATAAGGGGAAATGTTCCCATGACAAAATTCGATGTAAGGGTTATAAATATGGCTCTTTTAAACATAGAAGAAGGAGATGTGCTTTTAGATGTTGGTGCAGGTACTGGATCCATATCAATTCAGTCAGCTTTGCTCGGCGCAAAGGTTTATGCTGTTGAAAAAAACGAAGAAGCAATAAATATTATAAGGCAAAATATGGACAAGTTTAATGTAAATTTGAATATCACAAAGGGTATAGCACCCTTTGTAATAGAAAATATTCCTCAATTTAATAAATGTTTTATTGGTGGAAGTGAAGGACTTTTGAAGGATATAGTTTTAAAAGCAGATGAAAAGCTTAAAGCAGGTGGAATTATACTTGCAAACTTTATAACTATAAAAAATTTATATGCTTTTACAGAATTAATTAATGATAAAGGATATAAGGATATAGAAACAAGGATTGTTCAGGTTTCTTGTTCAGATAAAGCAGGCATTTTAAAGGCTAATAACCCTGTTTTTATTGTAAAGGGGGTTAAATCTTGAAAAAAATATATGGTATAGGAGTAGGACCTGGAGATAGTGAACTTATTACTTTAAAGGGGTTAAATATTATTAAAAGATCTTCTGTTATATTTATTCCAAGAACTCAAAATGAAAGCATAGCATTAAATATAATTAAAGATTATGTAAAGGATAAGAGGATAGAATATATCGATTTTGTAATGGGAGAGGATAATTTTAAAAGGTATGAAAAAGCAAGTTTTATTATATCTTCAGCTTTAAAGGATAACGAGGAGGGTGCCTATGTTACTATAGGAGATCCTATGACATATAGTACATATATATATCTTTTAAAAGAACTAAAAAAACTAAAAGTTGAGGTTGAAACTATACCTGGAATTACTTCGTATAATGCATCCTTTGCAGCTTTAAATATACCGGCAGTTTTAAAAGGTGAAAGAATGATTTTATGTGATGGAGATATAGATGATAAAATTTTAAAATTAGTTGACAGTATATGCATACTTAAAGTTAATAGAAAAAAGAATGAATTAATAAAAATTCTTGAAAAAAATAATTTTGAATATTTTTATGTTAAAAGATGCAGCTGTGAAGATGAGGTTATTCTTACAAATAAAGATGAAATATTAAAGGATGATGAATATATGTCTCTTATAATTGCAAGGAGGAAATAGTATGGTTTATTTTGTTGGCGCAGGGCCTGGAGATGTAGATTTAATAACTGTAAAGGGAAGAAAGGTTTTAAGTGAAGCGGATGTTGTTATATATACAGGATCATTAGTAAATGAAAAACATCTTGATTTTTGTAAAAAAGAATGCAGAAGGTTTAATAGTGCCTCTATGACTTTAGAGGAAATTGTATCTATTATAGTTGAGCATTACAATATGGGAGAAAAAGTTGTAAGGCTTCATACAGGGGATTCTACTTTATATGGTGCAATAAAAGAGCAAATGGATATGCTTGATAAATTTAATGTTAAATATGAAGTTATACCTGGAGTCAGCTCCTTTACTGCAAGTTGTGCTGCTATTAAAAGTGAGTTTACACTGCCAGGTGTTAGTCAGACGGTTATTATAACAAGGATTGAAGGAAAAACGCCTGTGCCAGATAAAGAGGATTTAGAACTTTTAGCATCTCATGGTTCATCTATGGCAATATTTTTATCTGTTCAGGATATTGACAGAGTTGTTGAGAAATTATTTAAAGGATATAAAAAAGATGTACCAGTTGCCGTTGTATATAAAGCTACTTGGGAAGATGAAAAAATTATAGTAGGAAAACTTTCAGATATAGCTTATAAAGTTAAAGACGCAGGAATTAAAAATTTTTCCCAAATACTTGTTGGCGATTTTATAAACTGTGAATATGAAAAATCAAAGCTTTATAGTAAAGATTTTTCCCATGGTTTTAGGAAGTGAAAATATGAAAATAGCTTGTATAACTTTTACTAAGGAAGGGCTTGAAATAGCACAAAAAGTTAAAAAGGATATAGGAAGCAATGTTGATATATATTTTAAAGATGATTTAAAAGAAAATTTAAAAGATAAGATAGAAAAAATATTTTATGAATATAACTGTTTGATTTTTATATCCTCAGCAGGTATTGCATTAAGGCTTATAGCTCCATATATAAAGCATAAGTCAAAAGATCCAGCTGTGGTAGTTGTAGATGATATGGGCAATTTTGCAATAAGCCTTCTTAGCGGACATATTGGAGGCGCAAATGAAATTACAAAAAAAATAGCAGATATATTAAAGTGCACTCCTGTAATTACAACTGCTTCAGATGTAAGAGGAATAGAATCCGTTGATATGTTTGCTAAAAAATATGGATTTTTTATAGAAAGTTTTGAAGATGCTAAAAAAATAACTTCTATGATGCTTGAAGGAAAGAGAATAGGAATAATTTCTGAAATGAATCTTTGCTTAAAATATGGCAATATTGTTAAAGAAAATGCCGATGGCTATATAGTCATAACCTGTAAAGAAAGTTTTAATATCGATAAGTCTAATTGTATTTTAAGACCTAAAATATTAAATGTTGGTATAGGCTGTAGAAGGGGAAAAAGCAAAGAGGAAATAATAAATGCTATTAAAAGTGTTTTTTTAGAGGAGGATTTGAGTTTAAAATGTATTAAATTTCTTTGCAGTATAGATATAAAAAAGGATGAGAAGGGTATTATAGATGCTTGTGAATATTTAAAATGCGATTTTAAAACCTTTACTAAAGATGAGATAGAAAAAGTTCAGGATAGATTTGACAAAAGCGATTTTGTATTTGAAAAAGTAAAGGTTACATCAGTTGCTGAGCCCTGTGCCTATCTTTTAGGAGAGATTATAGTAAAGAAAAGAGTTTTTGACGGTATAACTATTGCAGTATCAAAGGAGGTGTAACATGGCAAAGCTTTATATTGTAGGTATAGGTCCTGGAGGAATTGAACACATGACTTTAAAAGCTTTGAAAACTATAGAAAAATGTTCGGTTGTTGTAGGATATGAATTTTATATAAATTTAATTGAGGATGTTATTAAAGACAAAGTTATAATAAAAAGCGGTATGAAAGAAGAAATTAAAAGATGTAATATAGCCATTGAAAAGGTAAAGGAAGGATTTGATACATGTATTATAAGCACAGGTGATGCAGGGCTTTATGGTATGGCAGGTCCATGCCTTGAACTTTTAAGCGGCATAGAATTTGAGATAATACCGGGGGTAACTTCTGCCCTTTGCGGCGCTGCACTGGTAGGAGCACCTATAATGCATGATTTTTGTACAATAAGTCTGAGCGATCTTTTAACGCCGTGGGAGGTTATAGAAAAAAGGCTTATATGTGCAGGAGAAGGGGATTTTGTTATTGCAATTTATAATCCTAAAAGTCACAATCGCAGGGATAATATAAAAAAAGCGATAGAAATATTATTAAAATACAAAAGAGAGGATACGCCCACAGCTATAATAAAAAATGCAGGAAGAGATGGAGAAAAGTATATAATAACAACTTTAAAAGAAATTGATTTTGATTTTATAGACATGATGACGGTTGTTATTATAGGAAACAGCCAAACCTATATAAAAAATGATTTTATTATAACTCCAAGGGGGTACAATCTTTGATATGGATTATAGGTGGAACTTGTGAAGCACTTAATATTATAAAAAAAATAGAGGGGAAGACAGAATATATAGTTACTATAGCGACCGAGGAAGGGAAAGAGATATTTAAAAATGCTTTTGTATCAAGATTAAGCAGGGAAGATATGATAGATTTTATAAATAAAAATAATATAGATTTGATAGCTGATATATCCCATCCCTATGCCTTTGAAGTGTCTGAAAATGCAAAATATGCAGCTAAAAAATGTAATATTAAATATATAAGGTATGTAAGAGAAAAAACGGATATAGATTTTAATGATATTATTTTTTTTAATTCCTTTGAAGAGTGTCTTAAATTTTTAGAAGATATTGAAGGCTGTGTGTTTATAACAACAGGTACTAAAAATATAAAGGATTTTGAAAAGATTAAAAAAAATAACAGATTTATTTACAGAATACTACCTTCAGTTGAAAGCATAAAAGAATGTAAAAAATATAATATAAGCATGAAGGATATTGTTGCAGCTTTAGGACCTTTTTCAATTGAGCTTAATGCGGCTATGTTTAAAGAGTATGGTGCTGATTATGTTGTTATGAAGGACAGCGGAAAAGAAGGTGGAACGAAGGAAAAAATAATTGCCTGCAAGCAGCTTAAAATATTACCTTTAGTTATAGGGAGATATGATGAGGAAGGGATAAGCGATATAGATAAATTAATAGATATCCTTTTAAGAGGTGGAACATGATAAAATACACAGGTATATCTATTATATCTGAAAAAATAAAAGTAATAATAATAGGTGGAGGAAGGGCAGCATATATTAAAGCTAAAACATTTATAAATAGCGGTTGTAAAATCTATGTGTTGTCTAAAGATATTATAAAAGAGTTTCAAAATTTAAAGAAAGATATAATTTATATAAAGGGAGAGTATGAAAAAAAGTATATATTGGACAAGCATATTGTAGTAATAGCTTTAGATGATGACAATACTTTAAAACAAATAATTAAAGATTGCAATGAAAATTTTAAGCTTTATTTGAATTGTAAAAATTATAAAGAAGGTTTATTTGTAATGCCTACAAAAATTGAAACTGAAAATATAAACGCATTTATAAATATAAAAAATGCAAGTCCTAAAACTAGTCTCTTTATTGGAGATAAAATAAAGAAATTAGTAGATGAATTCAATGACTTTGCATTTTATGCTGCAAAAATAAGGGAAGAATACAAAAATACTCCTTATAAAGATGAAATAATGGAATTTATTAATACAGATTACTTTTATGAATGTTTTAAAAGTAATACACATGAAATAGTTCTTAAAGAGTTTATTGGAGGTTTTAAAGTTGAGCCTTAAAATAGCAAGCCGAAAAAGCAATTTAGCAAGAATTCAATGTGATATAGTATGCAATATTATTGAAGATAAATTTAATATTAAATGTGAAAAATTCTTTATGGAAACTCATGGAGATAGGAGGCTTGATGTTAATTTATCTAAAATTGGAGGAAAAGGTTTATTTGTAAAGGATATTGAAAGGGCAATATTAGAGAAAAAGGCAGATGCGGCTGTTCACAGTATGAAAGATATGCCCTTTGATATTCCTTCACAGTTTGAAATAGCAGCAATACCTGTAAGGGAAGATGTTAGGGATGTTTTTGTTTCAATGAATGGTTGCAGTTTTTATGATTTACCAAAAGGTGCAAGGATTGGAACAAGCAGTGCAAGGCGTTCTCTTCAGGCTAAAATGTTAAGAGAAGATATTGAAATAGTACCTATAAGAGGTAATGTTGAAACAAGAATAAAGAAAATAGAAACAGAAAAACTTGATGGTATAATACTTGCTGCTGCTGGTCTTAAAAGGCTTAATATGGATTTTATTATAAAGGATTATTTTCCACCTGAAATTTTTATTCCAGCGATAGGTCAGGGGGCACTTGGAGTTGAAACATTAAAAGAAAGCAGCAATATAAATTATTTTAAGGGTATAGATAATTATATTGTAAGAAGTTGTGTTGAAGCAGAAAGGAGTTTTATGAGGTCTCTTAAAGCTGACTGCCACAGCATGATAGGTGCTTATGCGCAACCGATTTGTGATGAAATTTATATGATAGGGATATATGAAACTAAAGGTAAAATAATAAAAAAGGATATACGTGGTAATATGGAAGACTATATAAATATTGGGCAATGCCTTGCTAAAAAAATTATTCAGTATTAGGAGGAAAAGATGGGAAAGGTTTATTTAATAGGGGCAGGGCCCTATGATGAAGAACTTATTACTTTAAAGGCTATTAGAGCTATAAAGGAATGCACAGTTTTGTTATATGACAGGCTTGTTAATCCAAATATTTTAAAATATGCAAATGAAAATTGTGAAATATTATTTTGCGGAAAAGAAACAGGTTGCCATTATAAAACTCAAAGCGAGATAAACGAAAAAATAGTAAATATGGCAAAGATGGGACATATAGTTGGAAGAATAAAGGGAGGAGATCCATATGTATTTGGACGGGGTGGAGAAGAAGCATTAAGGCTTTATGAAGAGGGAATTGAATTTGAGGTAATATCTGGTATAACTTCTGCAATTTCTGTATTAAATTATGGTGGAATACCCGTAACTCACAGAGGATTATCCCAAAGCTTTCATGTTTTTACTGGCAAAAGTGCCCAAAATCTTGATATAGATTGGAAATTAGTAAGCAGGTTGAAGGGTACTTTAGTGTTTTTAATGGGCTTAGAAAATATTAATATTATAGTACAAAACTTATTAAATGAAGGAATGGATAAAAATACACCCTGCTGTGTAATAATGGATGGCACATCTTCAAAACAGAAGAAAGTTGTAGGAAATCTTTTTAATATAATAGAAAAAGTTAATGAAAAAAAATTACAACCTCCCTGCGTAATAGTTGTTGGTGAGGTTGTAAAACTTAACGATAAGCTTGACTGGTACAGCAGAAAACCTCTTTATGGATTGAATGTTTGTATTACACGCTCAAAGGAGCAGTGTAAAGAAATTACATCTAAGCTGTTAAAACTTGGGGCTACAGTTACAGAAATTAATACTATAAGAATTGTTGAAACAGCAGAAAATCTAAATTATTATGATTTGCATGAATACGATTATATTGTATTTACAAGCGTAAATGGAGTTAAGATTTTTTTTGACTATTTAGTTAATGTAAAATATGACATAAGAAGGATAAAGGCAAAAATTGCATCGATTGGCAGTGCAACATCTAATGAGATTATAAAAAGAGGGCTTATTCCTTTTATTGAGTGTGAAAAGTTTGTTGCTGAAGATTTATTTGAAAGCATGAAAAAACATATAAAGCCAAAGGATAAGATACTAATTCCAAGATCAAAAAATGCAAGAAGTTTTTTGGTTGATTCACTTAAAGGTTACGGTTGTATTGTAGATGAAGTAGCGATATATAAAGTTGAGGAAGGAAAAATTTTAGATAAGGGATTTTTTAATGAGTGTGATGTTGTATTTTTCACAAGTCCATCAACGGTTAAAAATTTAATAAGAATGGTAGGAATAGATAGCATAAAGAAAAAGGTATGTTTTTCAATAGGACCTATAACCTATGATGAACTTTGTAAAAATGGAATTAAATCTATTATGTGTGATAAATATACTACCGATGGGTTTATTGAAAAATTAATAAGTGTTTATGATAAAAATAATAAATGCATATTAGGAGGAGCATCATGTATAAAAGAAACAGAAGACTAAGACAAAATAGTGCTATAAGGGATATTGTAAGGGAAACAGTTTTAAATCCACAGGACTTTATTTATCCAATATTTGTTGTTGAAGGTGAAAATATAAAAAAAGAAATTGATTCTATGCCAAATAATTATCATTATTCATTAGATAGACTTGATGAAATAATTAAGGAAATAGTAGAACTAAAAATAAGAGGTGTACTTTTATTTGGAATTCCATCTTATAAAGATGAAGAAGGGTCATCAGCCTTTGATAATAATGGAATAGTTCAAAAAGCTGTTAGGAAAATAAAAGAAATTGCACCGAGCCTTTTGGTAATTACCGATGTTTGTATGTGTCAGTATACAAGCCATGGACATTGTGGCATTGTTAAAAATCAATATGTTGATAATGATTTAACATTAAGATATTTGTCTAAAATAGCATTATCCCATGCAAAGGCAGGATGTGATATGGTGGCACCATCTGATATGATGGATGGAAGAGTAGGATTTATAAGGGAAACTCTTGATAGCAATGGATATGTTAATACTGGAATTATGGCATACAGTGCAAAATATGCATCTTCCTTTTACGGACCTTTCAGGCAGGCAGCAAATTCTGCGCCTTCCTTTGGAGATAGAAAAACCTATCAAATGGATATTGGAAATATAAGAGAGGCGATGAGAGAGATAGAATATGATATAAATGAGGGAGCAGATATTGTTATGGTAAAACCTGCACTGCCTTATCTTGACGTTATAAGGTGGACAAGGGATAGGTTTGATGTTCCAATAGCAGCTTATCAGGTAAGCGGGGAATATGCTATGATTAAAGCGGCATCAAAAATGGGATATATAGATGAAAAATCTATTGTTTTAGAAGCATTAACATCAATAAAAAGAGCAGGTGCAGATATAATAATTACTTACTATGCCCTTGATGCATTAAGATGGCTTAACTATTAAAAAGTTAATAAAATGCAGGTTCAATCAAAATAAAAGGATTGATTAAAAGGGAATCAGGTGGGAATCCTGAACTATCCCGTAGCTGTATTAGATGAGCAGGATACATTATGCCACTCTAAGGGGGAAGGCGTATCTTTGCAATGAATCTTAAGTCAGAAGACCTGCCTGCATTTTTAACCATAACTCTACGAGGTATAGAGGAGGGGTAAATATGTTTTATCATATTGACTTTGGATAATACTTTTGCCTCATTTTAAAGGATCTTTTATTAAATAATTTGAGGTGATTAGTATGAAAAAAAATTATAATATTTTTATTATTTCCTTTTTAGCTTTTATTTTAATTCCAAAAGCAGCATATGGAATGCATATCATGGAAGGCTTTTTACCGCCAAAATGGTGTATACTATGGGCAGTTTTATGTATCCCATTTATTATAAAAGGGTTTATTTCCATAAAGAAAAAAATAGATGAAAACCCTAAAGGCAAAATGCTCATAGCAATGGCTGGTGCCTATGCCTTTGTTCTTTCGGCTTTAAAAATTCCATCTGTTACGGGAAGCTGTTCACATCCTACAGGTGTTGGACTTGGAGCTGTTATTTTTGGACCTTATGTAGCAAGCGTTTTAGGACTTATAGTACTTATATTTCAAGCTCTCCTTCTTGCTCATGGAGGTATTACTACTCTTGGAGCTAATACTTTTTCAATGGGTGTTGTAGGGCCTTTAGTAACCTATGGATTATATAAATTTTTAAGAAAGATTAAGGTTTCTTCTCCTGTATCTATATTCATATCAACAATGCTTGGAGATTTAGCAACCTATGTTACAACTTCTATTCAGCTGTCTATTGCTTTCCCAGATAAAACAGGAGGCATTACAGCATCCCTTGTAAAGTTTATGAGCATATTTGCAGTAACACAGATTCCCCTTGCAATAAGTGAAGGAATACTTACAGTTGTTGTATTTAATGTTTTATATAAGTATAACAGGGATGAGGTAATTGAATTTAGTATGAATAAAATGGAGGAGAATTGTAATGAGTAAAAAGAATATTTTTTTGATTTTGCTTGTTATATTATTAACCTTTGCACCTTTGTTTTTATTAAAAAATGCTGAGTTTGCAGGTGCAGATGATAGGGCTGAAAGCGCCATAACTGAAATCAATAAAGATTATAAACCTTGGTTTTCTTCTATCTGGGAGCCTCCAAGCGGCGAAGTTGAAAGTCTTTTATTTTCACTCCAATCAGCGATAGGGGCAGGAATTGTGTGTTATTACATAGGGTATATAAAGGGTAAGTCAGTAAAAGGCAGTGTTAAAAAATGATTATTATAGATAAAATAGCTTATAGTTCTAATTTAAAAGAAGCAAATCCGTTAGAAAAGTTTATATTTTCGATTTCTACTTTAGTAATATGCCTTATATTTAGCAAAATATATTTATCTATATTTGTTATTTTTGCAATTTCTATATTGATAACTAAAAGGGCTAAAATACCTTTTAAAATTTATGGGGGGCTTCTTTTAATCCCCCTCCTTTTCCTTTTTTTAAGCATCATTCCATTACTTATAAGCTTTGATTATGAAGGTGCTTTAATGGTTTTTAAAGTTATAAATATAAAATTTGGAGTTACAAAGTACAGCTTGAATTTAGGATTAAAGACTTTTTTAAAAGTTTTTTCCTGTATATGTTGTTTGTATTTTTTAACATTGACTACTCCATCTACTCAAATATTATGGGTTTTGAGAAAAATGATGATTCCTAAAATTTTTATTGAATTTATGCAGCTTATATACAGATGTATATTCATAGTATTAGAGGTTTCAAGCATGATAATAGTATCTCAAAATTCAAGGCTTGGATATCGTGATTTAAAAAGAAGTTTTAATTCTATTTCAAAACTTTTATCATCTCTTTTTGTAATGTCCTATAAAAAATCTGAGGATATGTTTATAGCACTTGAGGCAAGATGCTATAATGGAGAAATAAAATTTATAGATGCTAAATACAATTATTCTATTAAAAACATATTATTTATACTTTTTTTTCTGCTTATTTTAATATTTATAGGATTTAAGTTTAAATAGATTTGGAGGGTTTTATGGATTATATACTTGAGGTTGAAAATTTATGCTATACATATCCTGATGGAACAGAAGCTTTAAAGGATATAAACCTTAAAATAGAAAAAGGGGAAAAAATATCTTTGATAGGTCTAAACGGCTCTGGTAAAACTACTTTGTTTTTAAATCTAAATGGGGTTTTAAAACCATCGAAGGGTAAAATAATTTATAAGGGTAAGGAGATTAAGAATAATAGAAAAGACTTGAATATGCTAAGAAAAAATGTTGGTATAGTATTTCAAAATCCAGATACTCAGCTTTTTTGTGGAAATGTTTATGAGGAAGTATCTTTTGGTGCAGTTAATTTAGGATTATGTGATGATGAAATTAGAAGAAGGGTTGATAGGGCTTTAATATCTACGAATATTTATGATTATAAAGATAAGGCTGTACATTATTTAAGTTATGGACAAAAAAAGAGGGTTTCAATTGCAGATATACTTGTTATGGAGCCAGAGATTATAATATTTGATGAGCCTACATCAAGTCTTGATTTGTATCACTCAAAACAAGTTGTAAAATTGTTTGATGAATTTTCTCAAAAAGGAACAACAGTTATAATTTCTACTCATGATATTGAAATTGCATACTCTTGGTCAGATTATATTGTAGTGATGAAAAAAGGTAAAGTATTAGCACAGGGTGTGCCCTATGACATATTTTCAAAGGAGGATATTTTAAGGGAATGTATGCTTGAAAAACCTCTTATTTTAGAAATTTTTGAAAATCTTAAAGAGAAAAACCTAATAAAAAGTTCTAGTAGCATTCCTAAAAATAAAAAAGAGCTTTTAGAAATTTTAAAGTAGAATTATCTTTATTTACTTGGAATATTATATATAAAAGCAATTTTTAAGGGATATATATGATAAATCAATATTCAAGATTTGACGCTGTAAGGTACGCTTATACCTATGGAATAATTCCAAATTCTAAGTACAGGTATTTTGAAGGTTATGCCGATGGGGGAGGAGACTGCACAAATTTTATTTCACAGTGTCTTTATGCTGGAGGTGCTCCCATGGATTATTTTGGAGAGTGGGCTTGGTGGTATAACTCAAAGAGTACAGAAAATCTATATGATGATACATGGTCTATTACCTGGGCTGTTGCAAACTCTTTATATTGGTGTTTAAAAGCAAGATATAAGTTAAACCTTAAAGGGCTTAAAGCTATGGAGGTTGATGATTTAGATATTCTTGAGCTTGGGGATGTAATTCAATATGAAAATTACAGAGGTGTTATATATCATTCTGCGATAATCACTGCCTTCACATATGATGGAGGAATGAGGATTCCTCTTATTACCCAGCATACCTATAATGCTGTAAATACGACTTATATAAAACCTTCAGCTAAAAAAATGCATTACATGAAAATATTAGTTGATTAAATGAAAATATTTAATTAAATGTAAAGCCTGTCTCTTATACACATCT
>JAOADY010000134.1 GCA_026417075.1 Caloramator sp. | reverse complement strand
AGTATTCCTATAAATCTTTCTATGCTTCCAAATATAGTTCTGTGAACCATAACAGGTCTGTGCTTCTCTCCATCTTCTCCTATATAGCTTAAGTCAAATCTCTCAGGCATCTGAAAGTCAAGCTGTATAGTTCCGCACTGCCATGTTCTTCCTATACAATCCTTAAGATGAAAATCTATCTTGGGTCCATAAAAAGCTCCATCTCCCTCGTTAACTTTATAATCGAGCTTTGCAGCTTCAAGGGCTTCTATTAATGAATTTGTTGCATGTTCCCAGTCCTCATCGCTTCCCATTGAGTTTTCAGGTCTTGTTGAAAGTTCAACGTGATATTCAAATCCAAAGAGTTTATATACATAATCTGTAAGGTTAATAACTCCTAAAACTTCATCCTTAATTTGGGCTGGAGTCATGAATATATGAGCATCATCTTGAGTAAAGCATCTTACTCTCATAAGACCGTGGAGTGCACCTGATATTTCATGTCGGTGTACAAGTCCCAACTCTCCCATTCTTAAAGGAAGTTCTCTGTAGCTGTGCATAGCATTTTTATATACAAGAATTCATCCCGGACAATTCATAGGTTTTATAGCGTAATCCATTTGATCTATCTTTGTAAAATACATGTTTTCTTTATAGTGATCCCAATGTCCTGATTGATGCCAAAGCTCTTCATTTAATATTATAGGAGTCTTTATTTCCTTATAACCCCTCTTTGTATGTTCCTTTCTCCAAAAGTCCTCAAGCATATTTCTAACTACCATTCCCTTTGGATGGAAGAATGGAAATCCGGGACCTTCCTCATGTATTGAAAATAAATCAAGTTCTTTTCCAAGCTTTCTGTGATCTCTCTTTTTTGCTTCTTCAAGCATTTTTAAGTATTCTTCAAGCTCGCTCTTTTTAGTAAAAGCAGTTCCGTATACCCTCTGAAGCATCTTATTCTTCTCGTCGCCTCTCCAGTATGCTCCTGCAACAGATAAAAGCTTCACAGCCTTAACCCTTCCTGTTGATAATACATGAGGTCCTGCACAAAGGTCAGTAAACTCTCCCTGCTTGTAAAAGGAAATTACTTCACCTTCTGGTAAGTCTTTTATAAGTTCAACCTTATAAGACTCTCCTAAATCCTCCATGAATTTTATTGCTTCTTGTCTTGGAAGTTCAAATCTTTCAAGGTTTAAATCCTCTTTTATTATTTTTTCCATTTCCTTTTCAATAGTTTCGAGCATTTCAGGAGTTATTGGAAAATCCGCATCAAAGTCATAGTAAAATCCTGTATCGATTGCAGGCCCTATTGCAAGCTTTACATTAGGATAGAGCCTTTTTACTGCCTGTGCAAGTATATGGGATGCAGTATGTCTTAAAGTCCATCTCCCATCCTCATCTTCAAAGGTTAAAACCTCTATACTGCAATCCTTTTTTATTTCAGTCATAAGATCTTTAAGTTCTCCATCGATTTTTACAGCCATAGCTGCCTTATATAGTCCCATCCCTATTTTCTTAACTACTTCTTCTACCTTTACAGATCCTTCAAATTCAAGCACTTTTCCATCCTTTAAAGTTACCTTTATCATTTTTACTCTCCTTTCAAACAAAAAATAAAAAATCCCATCCACTAAGGGACGAGATTTAATCCCGCGGTTCCACCCAAATTGGCAAAGCCCACTTAATGCATTAACGCTGCGAACGCCTCTCCCTACTAAATTCAGGATGGAGCTTTTGGGTGGTCTTCAATTCACTATGTTAAGGAAGCCTTTCAGCCTTTGGACTTCCCTCTCTTATAACAATCATGAATTTACTAGTCCCAGTCATTGCTTTTAACTTCTTTGTTGGTGATATTTTATAATTATTTTAATCATTTGTCAACAGCAATTTAAATCTCAGGCTTTTGAGATTTAAGAGCAGATTTAAATGGCTTACACATATCGCAACCAGTACAGAAATTCAGCTTATCGAGAAATATGCTTTTTATAGTTTCGATCGTTTCTTCGCACTGAGCATTTTCAGCTCCATGAATGAGTATTTTTTTAGGAGCACAGGTTATAAGGGCGCTTATAAGCATATCGTGCTTGTTTATTTCTCCTTTAAGATTGTCTATATCAAAATCTTCAAAGAACTCTTTTGTAATATTTATACCCTTTTCGTCCTCTATGAGATACTCTCCCTTTTCGCTTATTATAATATTTATTAAATCATATTTGCTTTCCTGAATTTCAACGAAATACTTTAAAAGCTTTATAAACTCGCTGTACTCTTTTTCTAAAACATACTCCTCGACAACACCGTCAACTATTACTTTAAGCTCTGTATTCATCTCCTTTAATCTAAAGGTTATAAATCCATCAAGTATTATCTCGCTGCTTTCCTGCAAAAACTCTTCAATCTTTTTTATCATGCTGTTTTTTCTATTTATAGTTGTCAATATATTTTCTGCATTAAAAACTCCAAAGCCCATTATTACTGACATACATCGTTTTTTTATTTCGTTTAAATCTTCACTGTTTAGATAGCTATAATTTTCTTTAATGATTTTATCTATTAGAGATATTTCATATTCCTTTGATATAAAATCGTATATTATATTTGAAGCATAAAGATAAAACATATCTCGATAGTCATCGAATAACTTAATGTCATTCTCACTATCCTTAAGTATACATTTTATATTATGCATATTTCCTATATCGTTTTCTACTATTGCAATATTCATCCCCTTATCCTTAAAAAATCTGCATAAATCTGAAAGACCGCTGTATATGTCTCTGCTTTTTTTGTTATAACCTATCGACAGGAGAATCAAGCATTATCACTCCCTTCAACAATAGTATATG
>JAOADY010000115.1 GCA_026417075.1 Caloramator sp. | reverse complement strand
TAAGAGACAGGTAAGAGATACAGTGTTTAATGATGTTGATATTAAAGAGGGGAATATACTCGGTATATTAAATGGAAAGCTTATTAAATCAGGAGAAGATATTAATGAAATAACAAAAGAAGTTTTAGACGAAATGGTCGATGAAAATAGTGAGCTTATAACTATTTTTTTTGGAAATGGTCTTGAAGAAAAGAACACAGAGGAAATACAAAACTATATAAATGAAAAGTTTAGTCATTGTGATGTGAGCTTTAATTATGGAGGTCAGCCTTTATATTATTATATAATTTCGGTTGAGTAATAATGATAAATTTTATTATTATGTGTTATAATTAGTTCGAATATTATATTCGAACTTTTTTTATATAGGTGATATTTATGGATATAAAAAAAATTAAAGGTGTAGGAGAAAAAACATTAAAATATTTAAATTTATTAGGTATTTATACAATAAAAGATGCAATATTGTATTTTCCAAGAAGCTATGAAGACAGAAGAAATATAAAACCTATTAATGAATTAATGGATGGAGAGATAGCCTCCATAATAGCCGATGTATCTTTAATATATGCTAATAGAAGAACAAGTACTGGTAAAACTATAAGTCGTGTGATTTTTAAAAATCAAACTGGATTTATTGTAGGTGTTTGGTTTAATCAGCCTTATATAAAGAATACTTTTAAAATAGGTCAAAGGGTTTTTTTATATGGGAAAATCTCAAAAAAAATGGGAGAAGTACAAATTATAGATCCTCAATATGAAAAGGATATTGAAAATATTAAAGTTGGAATTAATCCTATTTATCCAAGTAATAAATATTTATCACAAAAGGTTTTGAGAAAGATAATAGATGAAAGTCTTAAGTATATAGATAGTGAAATAATAGAAATTTTACCAAATGAATTAAGGGAAAATTTAGGAATTTATGATATTAAAAAAGCAATTTTAAATATTCATCATCCTAAAGATTATGATACACTAGATAAAAGTATTAAAAGAATTAAATTTGAAGAGCTTTTGATTCTTCAACTTGGACTTTTTATTGCAAAGAAAAGATTTGAAAATTTAGAAAATGCCTATCCAATACCTGTTTGTAGCTTAATGAAAGAGTTTAAGGAATCTTTACCCTTTGAATTAACAAAGGCTCAATCAAAGACTATAAGAGAAATTTTAATAGATATGAAAAAAACAAGGCCTATGAATAGACTTATACAGGGTGATGTTGGATCAGGGAAAACGATTGTTGCTATAATTGCTCTTTTTAATTGTGCAATGAATAAATACCAGGGAGCGTTGATGGCTCCTACAGAAATACTTGCACAGCAGCATTTTTTATCTCTAAAGTCTTTATTAAAAAATTATAATATAAATATTGCTTTGTTAACTGGAAGTACTCCTAAAAAACAAAAAGAAGAAATAATTGAAAAGATAAAGCAGGGAGAAATAGATATTATTGTAGGAACTCATGCCTTAATACAGGAAAATGTTGAATTTAAAAATCTTGCACTTGTTATTACAGATGAACAGCATAGATTTGGTGTTAGGCAAAGAGGAGAGCTTATAAATAAAGGACATAATCCTCACGTTCTTGTTATGACAGCAACTCCTATACCACGAACATTAGCTCTTTTTATATATGGAGATATGGATATTTCAATTATAAATGAACTTCCATCAGGTAGGCAAAAGATTGATACTTATTTTGTAAGACCATCTATGAGAGATAGAGTATATGATTTTGTAAAAAAGGAAATAACAAATGGAAGGCAGGCATATATTGTCTGCCCTCTTGTTGAAGAGTCTGAAAAGCTTGAAGCTGAATCAGCAGTAGAAACCTATCAAAAATTAAAGGAAATATATTTTAAAGAATTTAATGTTGGACTTATACATGGAAAAATGAATTCATCTGAAAAAGATATAGTTATGAATAATTTTAAAAATAAAGAAATCGATATACTTGTTTCAACTACTGTAATAGAGGTTGGAATAAATGTTCCTAATGCAACAATTATTGTTATTGAAAATGCAGATAGATTTGGACTTGCACAGTTGCATCAATTAAGGGGGCGAGTTGGAAGAGGAAATTATAAATCCTATTGTATATTGATTTCAGAAGCAAAAACAGATGAAGCTCGAAAACGTTTAAAAATAATGACTCAAAACAGCGATGGATTCATAATTGCTGAAAAAGATATGGAATTAAGAGGGACAGGTGAATTTTTTGGTACAAAACAGCATGGACCTTTAGAGCTAAAGCTTGCAGATCCAATTAAAGATATCGAGTTGTTAAAACAAACAAGAGATTTAACAAGAGAAATAATTGAAAAGAATATGCTAAACAAAAAAGAATATTATAACTTAATAAAGGAAATAGAGAATAAATTTAATGCTAAAATAGACCAAACAACCTTTAACTAAAATTGATTTATGTTTTAAATTACTTTGTTATTATTATATAAAAAATTTATAATATATTTTATTTTTTTGTGCTAAAATAAGGTGGGTGATAACATGAGAATAATAACAGGAATTGCCAAGGGTAGAAGAATAAAAGCACCTGAAGGGAAAAACACAAGACCGACTCTTGATAGAGTTAAAGAATCCATTTTTAATATAATAAATAACCGTATTCAAGGTGCTTGTATTTTAGATTTATTTGCAGGCAGCGGAAATCTTGGACTTGAAAGTATAAGCCGAGGTTCAATATCTTGTATTTTCTGTGAAAAGGATAAAACTACTTTTGGATATTTAAAAGAAAATGTTGTAAGTCTTGGATTTTCTTCAAAATGTGAGCTTTATAATCATGATGCTTTTTTTGTATTAAAAAAATGTAGCCAACGCAATTTAAAATTTGATATCATTTTTTTAGATCCTCCCTATGGAAAGGATTTAATTATTGAATCATTAAAGAATATAAGCCATTACAATCTGCTTAATAATAATGGAATAATAATAACTGAATATGATGAAAATGATATAATACCAGATAAGATAGAAGATCTTATAAAATATAGAACCGAAAAATATGGGAGAGTAAGAATATCGTTTTGGAACAAGGAGGAAATAAATGAGTAAAATAGCAGTTTATCCAGGAAGCTTTGATCCGATTACAAATGGTCATATTGATGTAATTGAAAGAACTTCAAAGATATTCGATAAAGTTATTGTAGCTGTACTTGAAAATCCTGATAAAAAAAATCCTCTTTTTACATTAGAAGAGAGGGTAGAATTGATTAAAAAATCAACAAAAAATATACCCAATATCGAAATTGACAATTTTAAAGGTCTTTTAATAGATTATATGCATGAAAAGAATGCCAAAGTTATTATTAAAGGTCTTAGAGCTGTATCTGATTTTGAATATGAATTTCAAATGGCTTTGCTTAACAATAAGCTTGATGCAGAAATTGAAACTTTATTTATGATGACGAACAATAAATATTCCTATTTAAGTTCAAGTGCTGTTAAACAGGTTGCGATGTATGGAGGATGTATAAAGGAACTTGTTCCGGATGAAATTATAACTGATATATTATTAAAAATAAAAAGTATTAAAATGAATAATACAGCAAAGTAATTTTAGTTTTTTGAAAATTTTATTTTATGACTAATAATATTTAGTATTAAAATTATAATAAGCAATAAATCTAATAATAGAAATTCGTTTAATGAAGATGTTGAGTTTATATTAAAAGCAGGAACTTTTACATTTAATAAAATCATGAGTATTAAACAGAGCAAGGAAGAAAAAATGCCATGAAATATTTTTGAAACTACATATAATTTAATATTTATTCCAGTTTTGTTTAAAATACCGGATACCTGACCTATTATTGACAACCCGCTAAATGAAATAATAAAACTTAGCAAACACATTTTATAAGTAAAGCTTTTATCTATTAATGAAATTATTTTTGCACCATTAGATATCTCAAGAGATGATTCAAGTAAATAATTAATTGTAGATATAAAAAAGCTTGGCAAATGAAAATATTTTTGCATTAAATATCCAATTACATTAAAGTATTGTATTTCTCTAAGCAGATATATTATTACTGAAAACATAACAATATATCCTCCTATTAATCCACATGTAATAATAGAGCTGCTTATTGCATGTGAAAATATTTCTGAAGATGAGAAACTATTGTTATAGGAATTGTTGTAATGATTTAATTTATTTTTATTAGTATCCTTTATCATAAATTTAAAAAGTATTCCATTTAGTATGGCACCAAATACGTGAGAAATATAAAGTATATAACCTGCTATACTGTTTTTTAGCATTCCTGAGCCTACTGCTCCAATTATAAATAAAGGCCCGGAAGTACTGCTAAAAGTTAATATTTTTTGTCCTTCCTTAATACTTATTTTCTTGTTTTCTATTAAATCCTTTACTATTTTTGCTCCTGATGGGTATCCAGAAAAAATACTCATAATAAACACATAGGCTCCATAACCTGAAGTGTTGAATAATTTTTTTATTATCGGAGAAAAAAGCTTTGCTATATTTTCAGGAAATTTAAATGACATAAGCATATCGCTTATTACAAAAAAAGGGAGAAGAGAAGGTACAACTGTAAACATCCAAAGATTAATGCCTTCTTTAGCACCGTTTATTGAAGCCTTAGGATAAAATATTAATAAAATAAGAAATATTGAAATCAAAGCTATAATTGCTTTGATATTTTTTTTGGAAATAAAGCACAGAAAAAAGGTAATAGTTATAATAATTGAAAATATATATTTCATATCGGTACCTTTTTAGAATAATTTATTATATTCTATGAAAGAAGGGTGAAAGATATGAAAGACAAATTAAAAATAGGACTGGCGTTGGGTTCAGGAGCTGCAAGGGGACTTGCGCATATTGGAGTCATTGAAACATTATTAAAGCATAATATACCTATTGATATGGTATCAGGTAGCAGCATAGGTGCACTTATTGGCTCCCTTTATTGTGCTGGAATTGATTTTAAATATGTTAAGGCTCTTTTTAAACAACTTCCGAAAAAATCCTATATCGATGTGGTGGTTCCAAGAAATGGATTTATCAAAGGAGATAGAATCCAAAACATATTAAAATTTATTACTAGGGATTGTGATTTTAAAGATTTGAAAAAACCTTTGTACGTTGTAGCGACAGATTTAAAAAATAAAAATATAGTTATATTTAAGGATGGGAAGGTACATGAAGCCGTAAGAGCAAGCATTTCAGTACCTGGTGTATTCGTACCTTATTTTAAAGATGATATGGTTTTAGTAGATGGAGGTGTATTAGAAAGAGTGCCTGCTAATATTTTAAAATGTATGGGTGCTGATTTTGTAATTGGTGTTGATGTAGGATTTAATCTCAATAGCAGCAATTGCAAAAGCATATTCAATGTATTATATGAATCTATAGATTTAATGGAAAGAGAACTTTTCTTAATGAAAAAGCAGAATGCAGATGTAATGATAAGGGTCGATTTAAACGATATCGACCCGACGAGATTTGATCTTGTTGATTTATGCACTGAAAAAGGAAAAGAGGCAACCTTAAAAGTTATAGATATTATAAAAGAAAAAATTGATGAAAAATTAAAAATAACTTCAAAGAGATCTATATTATTACAGGAGGAATCTTGAGATCTTGTTTTGCATGAGTGTAAATTTTATTTTTATAACCAAGAACATATAAATCTGTAGCTTTTATATCATATTCTAAAAAATTAATATCTTTACTTGAAGGATTAGTAATAATTGGAAGAGGACATTTTTGGCGTATTTTTTTAATAAGTTCTTTACCTTTGTTATTAAATCCGAGAATTCTTATATATTCAGCTGGAGATTTTATTTTGCTTTGGTAAATTTCTTTTGTAATACCAAGAAGAGAATATATAAGTATTCTTTTTATTCTTGTTGAAGTATATCTTTTGCTTTTTATATTTTCAATAAGTTCATTTAAAGAAATAGAGTCCTCGCTTGCTCTTTTTATTTTATATTCAAGACCCTCAGAAACATCAACTATTGAGGAAATGTATTTAATATCTTCATATCTTAATTTATATAATAGTAAATTTGTAAAATCGCATATTGTTACAGGAGCTCTTCCATTACTAACTTCTTCCATTATTATTTCATAGCTGTATTTTGGAAGAGTATTTTTTATTTCTTCATTATAAAAATTTTTTCTAATTGAAGTAGCGCTTGAAATTGAGCCTGTCAGATTTTCATCGTTATAATTGTTTGCAATTCTATTGATTGTATAAGGCTTAATTTTGCTGTTTAGCTTAATTAATGACTTAATATATTCGATAGATAGTATATTATTTGGATTTTTTATTATATTTTCGGTATCTTTTATATTTACATTGACATTATTTTTATCTATTATATATTTGTAGAGCGATTTTTGTCTTGCAAGAGGAAAGGATAAACCAGATTTAATGTAATTTTTTAGTATATATTTATATTCTTCTGGTTCTTCATACAATATTTTTGATATGCAGTAAAGTTTTTCTATATTGCCTATTTCGCTTCCAAAGCATATATTATCAACAATGCCAAGAGAGTTTAATATTGAAACGGCTCCAAAGGCAAAACCTTCTGCACTGCTTGTTGAGTAGATAACCGGCAGTTCAATAACTAAATCAACTCCAGAAAGTAATGCGGCTTTTGTCCTTGCCCACTTGTTTATTATTGATGGTTCTCCTCTTTGCACGAAATTTCCGCTCATTACAGCTATAATTGAATCACAATTAGTTAATTCCTTTGTTTTGTTAATATGATATATATGACCATTATGAAGCGGGTTATATTCAACGATTATTCCTGTTATGGACATAAAAACCTCCATAAATATTATTTTTTAATTTTATTATTATTTTAGTTTATTTTTAATAAATAGACAAATTATAATTATAGATATGAATATATATTATCATCATTTAATAATATATATTTTTTAATATTATATTTGAGGAGGAAAAGAAGATGAGCTTAATGGAAAAAATATGGCTGAAGGCAAAACAAGATTTAAAAGTTATTGCTCTCCCTGAAGGAAGTGAACCAAGAACTTTAAAAGCCGCTGAAATTATTAAAAAAGAATGTTTAGCTGAAATAATTCTTCTTGGTGACGAATCAGAAATAAAAAAAGCTGCTAAAGAACAAAGAGCTAATATTGAAGGAATAAAAATAATCGATCCTAAAACATCAGAAAAAACAGAGTACTATGCACAGCAGCTTTATGAACTAAGAAAAAATAAAGGAGTAACTATTGAAAAAGCAAAAGAAATGGTATTAGATACTATGTACTTTGGTACAATGATGGTGAAACTTAAAGATGCTGACGGTATGGTATCTGGTGCTATACATTCGACAGGAGATTTATTAAGACCTGGAATGCAAATTATAAAAACTGCTCCAGGTATATCAATAGTATCAAGTGTCTTTGTAATGGAAGTTCCGAATGAAGCTTATGGCGAAAAAGGACTATTCGTTTTTGGAGATTGTGCTGTAAATCCAAATCCAACAGCTGCTGAGCTTGCATCAATTGCCGTTACAAGCGCAAGAACAGCAAAGGTTCTTTGTGGAATTGAACCCAAAGTTGCTATGCTTTCTTTCTCAACAAAGGGAAGCGCTAAACATGAACTTGTAGATAAAGTAGTTGAAGCAACAAGATTGGCAAAGGAAATGGCACCTGATATAATGATAGATGGTGAACTTCAGCTTGATGCTGCAATTGTTCCAAAGGTTGCTTCATTAAAAGCTCCAGGAAGCGATGTTGCAGGAAAGGCAAATGTTTTAATATTCCCTGATCTTCAAGCTGGAAATATAGGATATAAGCTTGTACAGAGGCTTGCAAATGCTGAAGCAATTGGACCTATATGTCAAGGATTTGCTGCACCTATTAATGATCTCTCGAGAGGATGTAGTGTTGAAGATATAGTTAATGTAGTTGCTATAACTGCAGTTCAAGCACAGGGAATAAATTTATAATAAAAAGGAGATGTACATATGAAAATACTTGTTGTAAATTGTGGTAGTTCATCACTTAAATACCAATTAATCAATATGCAAAATGAATCTTTGCTTGCAAAAGGGCTTGTAGAAAGAATAGGAATTGAAGGTTCAGTTTTAACTCATAAACCTGAGGGCAAAGATAAAGTAGTAATTGAGCATCCTATGAAGGATCACAAAGACGCTATTAAACTTGTTTTAGATGCTCTTACTGATAAAAATCATGGCGTTATAAGCGATATGAGTGAAATATCAGCGGTAGGTCATAGAGTTGTTCACGGCGGAGAAAAATATGCATCATCAATATTAATAAACGATGATGTTATGAAGGTTTTAGAAGAATGTTCAAGGCTTGCACCGCTTCACAATCCTCCAAACTTAATAGGTATAAATGCATGTAAGGCATTGATGCCTAATACTCCAATGGTTGCTGTTTTTGATACAGCGTTTCATCAATCAATGCCGGATTATGCATATATGTATGCTCTTCCATATGAATTATATGAAAAATATGGTATTAGAAGATACGGATTCCATGGTACATCTCATAGATATGTATCAAAGATTGCAGCAGAGCAACTTGGCAAGGATATAAAGGATTGCAAAATAATAACATGTCATCTTGGAAATGGTGCTAGCGTTGCTGCAGTTTTAAACGGAAAGTCAGTAGATACAAGCATGGGATTTACACCTCTTGAAGGTCTTGTAATGGGAACAAGATGTGGTGATATTGATCCTGCTGTTGTAACTTTCCTTCAAGAAGAAGCAAATTTATCCTCTAAGGAAGTTAATAATATTATGAATAAAAAGTCAGGAGTATTAGGATTATCAGGTGTAAGTAGCGATTTTAGAGATGTAGAGGATGCAGCTGAAAATGGAAATAATAGAGCAAAACTTGCATTAGATGTATTCTATTATAGAGTAAAAAAATATATAGGGGCTTATGCTGCAGCTATGGGAGGAGTAGATGCAATAGTATTTACAGCAGGTCTTGGAGAAAATTCTCCTGAAGCAAGATATGAAATTTGCAAAGGGCTTGAATTTTTAGGTATAAAGATAGATGAAGATAAAAATAAAGTTAGAGGTAAAGTAACTGAGGTATCAACTGCTGATTCAAAAGTTAAAGTATATCTTATACCTACAAATGAAGAATTAATGATAGCGAGAGATACAATGGATATTGTAAGCAAATAAGGATAAAGTTATATAAAAATTGGTTCAATATTTAACAACGACTTGACTTTTATACATTAAATTTATATAATAAATTGTGGCTTTATTTGAGGTGAGCTTATGTTGCTTGATATTTCAGGGCTGATAAAAGGAAATATTGAAACCATGCCCTTTGAAATTGTTGTTACCAAGGAAAGTATTGAAAGGGAAGATTTTAAGTTTTATCTTATCTCTCCTTTGAAGGTTAATGGAAGCGCTTATTATGATGGAGGGCTTATAAAGGTAAAAGGGTCGATAAGTACATCTATTAAGGCGCAATGTTCAAGGTGTCTTGAGAATTTTAATTATGAGCTTAATATCGATTATGATGAAATTTTTTCTAAAGCTCATGAGGATGAAGATGCTTATTCTTATGATGGTAATTTTATCGATTTGAGCAACATGGTTATTGACAATATAATTCTTTCTATGCCTATTAAGTTTCTATGCAGCGAAAACTGTAAAGGCTTATGTCCAATTTGCGGCAAGAACTTGAATACAGGCGATTGTAACTGCGAAAAGGGAGAAATTGATCCAAGATTAGCAGTGCTTAAAGACCTTTTTAAAGGCGATTGAGGAGGTGTTATAATGGGAAATCCTGCGAGAAGACATTCAAAGGCTAGAAGAGATAAAAGAAGAGCCCAGACATGGAAACTTTCAATGCCTGGAATGGTTGAATGCCCACAGTGCCATGAAATGAAGCTAGCTCATAGAGTGTGCGATAACTGTGGATATTACAAGAATAGAACTGTTATAGAAAAATAATTTTTTAAAAGAAAGTCTTTATAGACTTTCTTTTTATTTATATTAAAATTTTTAGTTGATTTATTACTACATATTATATATACTTAATGTTAGTAGTAGGTCATAAAATAAGATATAAGGAGTGGGACCTATGAACAATAGGGAGAAGAAAATTCAAAGGCAAGGAAAGTTGCAGGAAATAATTAAAAACAATCCATTTATAACAGATGAAGAATTAGCTGATAAATTCAAAATTTCAATACAAACAATAAGATTGGATAGATTAGAATTAGGAATTCCAGAACTCAGGGAAAGAATTAAAAATGTTGCAGAAGACAAATTTTCAAAGGTTAAAGCAATAGTTGGAAAAGAATTTGTTGGTGAACTTATTGATATAGTTATAGGTAAAAGTGGAATTTCAATATTTGATACAAATGAAGATTTAGTATTTGAAAAAACTAAGGTAGTGAAAGGACAGCATATATATGCTATGGCTGAAACTTTAGCCCTTGCAATAGTAGATGCAAAAGCAGCTTTAACTGGTGTTGCAAATATAAAATATAAACGTCCGGTTTATGCAGGTGAAAGGCTAGTAGCTAAAGGTGAGATTGTACGAAGGAGAGGTAATAAATTTTTTGTGTGGGTTTTTATATATGTTAATCAGCAGGAAGTATTCAGAGGGAAATTTATATTGGTTTCTATTGATGAGTGTAAGGAGGAATAAAAATGAAAATTATTGTTGATGCTATGGGTGGAGATAATGCACCTTTGGAAGTTGTAAAAGGTGCGTATCTTGCAGCTGACGAGTATGATGTTGAAATCTTGCTTGTTGGTGATAAAGATAAAATTGAAGATGTTATTAAAGCTAATAATTTGTATTCTGATAAAATTGAAATAGTACATACTACAGAAATTATTACAAATAACGATTCTCCGACACTTGCAATTAGAAGAAAAAAGGATTCATCCCTTGTTGTAGGAATGAAACTTTTAAAAGAAAAAAAAGGAGATGCTTTTATATCTGCTGGTAGCACAGGAGCTATTTTATCAGGAGGACTTTTTATAGTAGGCAGAATAGAAGGAATAGATAGGGCAGCTCTTTCACCTGTTCTTCCTGGAAAAAATAATTATTTTATGCTAATTGACTCTGGGGCCAATGCTGATTGTAAACCTGAAAATATACTTGAATTCGGAATAATGGGAGAGATTTATTCCAAGAAGGTATTAAAAAAGGAAAATCCAGCGATTGGGCTTGTAAATATTGGTTCGGAAGAAGAAAAGGGTAACGTATTTACAAAGGAATGTTTTAAAATTTTAAAAGAAAGCAATCTTAACTTTAAAGGTAACATTGAAGCAAGAGAAATCCCTGATGGAAATATAGATGTTGTTCTTTGTGACGGTTTTACTGGAAATGTAATATTAAAGTTATTTGAAGGTGTTGCTGGTACAATATTTGATATTTTAAAAGAAGAAATAACATCATCAAAGATAACAAAAATTGTAGGGCTCTTATTAAAGCCTGTATTTAAAAGATTTAAAAAGAAATTTGATTATACTGAATATGGAGGGGCTATTTTACTTGGAGTTGATGGAACTGTCATTAAAGCTCATGGGAGTTCAAATTCAAAAGCCATAAAGAATGCTATTAAGCAGGCGGTTCTTTGCGTAAATGGTAACATTGTCGAGGATATAAAAAATGAAATCAAACAATATAAGTCATAATTGATTGTGTTAAGTAAATATGAAAAAATAGCGTAGCTAGACGTATAATTACTCAAAATTACTTAGGTTTTTACTAAATTCTAAAAAATAGTTTTTAATAAATAGGAAATTTATAAAAAATAGGCATGCCGAAGGCACCTA
>JAOADY010000063.1 GCA_026417075.1 Caloramator sp. | reverse complement strand
GTGTATAAGAGACAGAATTTGCACATAATTTCATCTCTCCTTTGGAGGTGTGTTATTGTTGGTTATATTTAAGATAACTTAAAGGGGAGATGAAATTCAAATATCATATAACTTAACAAAACTATAGAAAAATAAAGGAGGGGGTATATTATGGTATCATTTTTTCTTGCTATTGTAGCACTTATAGTTGGTTATTTAGTATATGGCAAAATAGTTGATAGCGCCTTTGGAGCAGATGACTCAATTAAGACTCCAGCTATCAGGCTTGAAGATGGAGTTGACTATATTAAGCTTCCACAATGGAAAATATTCATGATTCAGTTTTTAAATATTGCGGGTTTGGGACCAATATTCGGAGCAATTTCCGGTGCTCTTTGGGGACCAGCAGCTTTTTTATGGATTGTACTTGGTTCAATATTTGCGGGAGGAGTTCATGATTATTTCTCTGGTATGCTTTCGGTAAGACACGATGGAGCAAGTATTCCAGAAGTTGTTGGAAAGTACTTGGGTTCAGGAGTTAAAAATTTCATGAGAGCATTTTCTGTTGTTGTTCTTGTTCTTGTAGGTGTAGTTTTTATTACAGGACCAGCACAGCTTTTAGCAGGCTTAACACCAGGTACATTAACTAAAGGTTTTTGGATATATGCTATATTTGCTTATTATGTACTTGCAACTATGCTTCCAATTGATCAGCTCATAGGAAGGATATATCCTCTATTTGGTATAGTGTTACTTATAATGGCTATTGGAGTAGGTGGAGGAATAGTATTTGGAGGATATAAGATACCAGAAATAGCATTAACTAATATGCATCCCAAACATCTTCCAATATGGCCTTTGATGTTCATAACGATTGCCTGTGGTGCTATATCAGGATTTCATTCAACTCAGTCACCTCTTATGGCAAGATGTATAGGAAAAGAATCAGATGGTAGAAAAATATTCTATGGTGCAATGATTGCAGAAGGTATTATTGCTCTTATCTGGGCAGCAGCAGCTATGGCTTTCTTTGGAGGTACAGGAGAGCTTGGAAAGCAGATGTCAGCTCATGGAGGAGCAGCTTGGATTGTAAGCACTATTTCAAATTCACTTCTTGGAAAAATTGCTCGAGCTCTTGCAATACTTGGAGTTGTAGCATGTCCTATAACATCAGGTGATACAGCATTTAGAAGTGCAAGACTTACAATAGCAGACTTTTTAAACTTAAAACAAGGACCTATTAAAAACAGATTATTAATCAGTATTCCTCTATTTGTGATTGGATTTATACTAACGAAGATAGATTTTAATGTAGTATGGAGATATTTTGCATGGTCAAATCAGACTCTTGCTATGATAGTTCTTTGGGCTGCAGCGATGTATCTTTCATTAAAAGATAAGATGCACTGGATTGCAACCCTTCCAGCAACATTTATGACAGCTGTTTCGGTAACATATATACTCGTTGCTCCAGAAGGATTTAAGCTTTCAAAAACTATTGCTTATCCATCAGGTATAGCAGCAGCAGTAATACTTCTTATATTTTTCTTATTTACAGCAAATAAAAAGAAAGCGACAGTAAACCAAGCTCTATAATAAAGACGCAAAAGCCTGATAGATAAATATCTATCGGGCTTTTTTTATAACATGAAACTATAAATTGTAAAATGTTTTTGATATAATGTTTAAAAAGTAGAATGGTGTGATAATAATGACATATCTTTTAAGAAATCTTGCTAATAATTTATCTTATATCGTTGTTATTGCTTTTTTTATATCAAATCTTGGGTTTATTAAAAGAATAATAGTTAAGAAGGAATTAAATTATAAAGAGATAATTATATTATCAATGTTATTCGGAGGATTTGGAATACTTGGAACCTATACAGGCACTGAAATAGATGGTGCAATAGCAAATACTAGGCTTATTGGTGTAATGACTGGAGGTATACTCTGTGGATCGTATGTTGGTATGGCTGCGGGACTGATTGCGGGTATTCACAGGTTAGTTGTTCCCTTTGGAAGTCTTACTGCTATTCCCTGTGCAATTGCAACTGTTTTAGGAGGAGCATTTTCATCGGCAATTTATAGATATTCAAATGATAAAAATAAATGGTTTTATGGGCTTATCGGAGGAGTTGTAATGGAAAGCATAGAGATGCTTTTAATTCTGATTTTATCAAAGCCCTATCCATTAGCTCTGAAAATAATAAAAACAATTTATATTCCTATGGGATTTACTAATGGAATTGGAATAAGTCTGCTGATAATAATGATTCAAAGTATATTTGAAAAGGAAGAAGAAGTTGCAGCAAGGCAGGCCCATATAGCCCTTGAAATTGCCAATAAGACTCTTCCGTATTTTAGAGAAATAAACAGCGACTCTTTGAAGAAAATATGTGAAATAATAAAGGAATATACGAAGGCAGATGCAGTTTCCATTACTGACAGAACTCAAATACTTGCCCATGTTGGAATGGGAGAGGATCATCATATAGTAGGAGAAAATGTATTAACTGAAGCAACAGAAAAGGTCTTAAAGGAAGGTGAATTACTTTGTCTTAATCATAAATCTGAAATTAAATGTAAGACACCTGACTGTCCTTTAAAGTCAGCAATTATTGCGCCTATTACCGAGGGCAAAGATGTTGTTGGAACATTAAAAATATATTATGCTAAAGATAATGCTATTTCATTTAGCAATAAAACATTAGCCATAGGATTGTCCCATATAATATCTACTCAGTTTGAGATAAGTAAAATAGAGCAGTTTAAAGAGCTTGCTGCAAAAGCTGAAATTAAAGCTCTTCAAAGACAGATAAATCCCCATTTTTTATTTAATGCATTAAATACAATAGTTTCTTTTATGCGATTTGATACTATAAAGGCAAGGGAACTTATAATAAATCTGTCAACTTATTTAAGATATAATCTTGAATCTGGAAATGAACTTGTTAGTTTAAACAAAGAACTTGAACAGGTTAAAGCTTATGTTGAGATAGAAAAAGCAAGGTTTGGAAATAGACTTAATGTTATATACGATATTGAAGACTGTCATGATATTAAAGTTCCTTCTTTAATAATACAACCCCTTGTAGAGAATTCAATAAAGCATGGTATACTTGAGGGGAAAGGCTGTGGAACAGTGAATATTTCTATTAAAAAAATAGAAGATGGGAAATATAAAATCATTGTAGAAGATGATGGAATTGGAATAAATGAAGATATAATAAAGCTTGTTTATGAAGGTAAAATGAAAGAAAATAAAATAGGAATAAGCAATGTTGACAGCAGATTAAAATATCTATATGGAAAAGGTCTTGTAATCGAAAGACTACATCAGGGGACAAGAGTAAGCTTTGAAGTATATGAAAAAAATAATATGTAAAATATGGAAGTGATTTAATGAATTGTATAATAGTTGATGACGAATATCCAGCAAGACAGGAACTTGCGTATTTTATAAACAATTTCAGTAGCCTTAATATAATAGGAGAATTTGATGATTCAATAAAAGCTCTTGAGTTTATTAAAAACAATAGACCAGATGTAGTTTTTTTAGATATAAATATGCCAAAACTTAACGGTATAAGCCTTGGAGAGATAATTAATGCTTTTGAAATAAAGCCAATAATAATATTTGTTACTGCCTATAGGGATTATGCTGTTGATGCCTTTGAAATACAGGCCTTTGATTATATTTTAAAACCCTATTCGGAGGCAAGGATAGTTTCTACTTTATCAAAAATTGAAAAAGCTCTTAATAAAAATATTATAAGCGAGAAGATAACTCTTTGGAAAGACGATAAGATGATGGTTGTTAATGTTAATGATATTTGCTACTGTGAGGCTCATGAAAGGGAAGTGCATGTATATACAAAAAAGGATAAATATATAGTAGTATCAAGTATTTCAGAGTTTTCTAAGAAGCTTCCAGAAAAAAATTTTTTTAGATGTCATAGATCTTATATTGTTAATATTAATAAAATTACTGAGATAATACCTTGGTTTAATAATACCTATGTTTTAAAGGTTGAAGGTATTGAAAATCATATACCAGTCAGCAGAAATAACATTGCAAGATTTAAAAATATAATGAATATATGATAATTAATAATTATTTTTTTATTTAAATTTAAGGGGGAGAGGTTTATGATTAAAATAATTGAAAAGTTTGAAAAAGCAGCGACGACGGTTTTGATATTTATGCTGCTCCTTGTAATTGCTGTTTCTATAATAGAACTTGGCTTGATTATCGGCAAAACTTTAATGGCTCCGCCTATTTTACTAATTGATATAAATAAGCTGCTTGATATTTTTGGCTTCTTTATGCTTATAGTGGTTGGAATTGAGCTTATTGAGACTATGAAAGTTTATTATACGGAAAAATCATTTAAAATTGTTGAAACGGTAATAATGGCAGCAATAATTGCTGTCGCAAGGAAAATAATTATTTTAGATATGAAAGGTTTAGGAAGCATGACGTTAATTGGCATTGCTTTAATATTGCTAGCGCTTTGCATAGGATATTATTTGCTAAAAAAAAGCGGTTGTAATGAAAACCTAAAAGATCAAAAAAAATAAAGAATAAAAAACTTAGGAACAGTTAGATGAAAGCCTACCTGTTCCTTAATTTTTTATGTATAACTTTAGATAGGCAATTTTAAAAATCAAATTACCAACTATGGACAAATATAAATGCGTAGCAATATTTATCCAATCTTAGGGGTTAAAAGTCCCCTTATAGTAAAATACTGTTGTTAAAATTTGTTATGCAACTTTT
>JAOADY010000053.1 GCA_026417075.1 Caloramator sp. | reverse complement strand
ATAGCCTTTCGAGGCTCAATGTAAAGGGCAACCGGTTAATATTTGCAAAACCAATTAATAATAATGTAATGAAAAATGATATTTTAAGATATTCGTAAATTTAGAGAGATTATGTCCAAACTTCGGGGGTTAATCCGGTTTTGTTAATAAATGCAAAGGTAATTAAAAAGGTGCTTCCTATTATTAATTTTAGCTTTATAATACTTTTATCTATAATAATTATTCAAGGACTTTTTAATGCTAATAATAAAACTATACTCTTTAATATAGGGAAAATAAGATTTTATAAAGAAGGTATGATGTATTCGACCCTTATAGTAATAAGAGTAATAAACATACTTTGTGCCTTTGCACTTTTAGTTTTGACAACAAAGCCCTCAGATTTAATAGAGGATCTTGTAAAAAGAGGATTATCCCCAAAAATAGGATATGTTCTAAGCTCAGTACTTCAAATAATACCCCAGATGACTTCAACTATGGGAACAATAATGGATGCCCAAAGGTCAAGAGGTCTTGAAACAGAAGGAAAACTTATAAACAGGATAAAGGCATTTTTCCCACTTATAGGGCCTGTTGTAATGAACTCACTTATTGCAACAAGGGAGAGAGCTATGGCACTTGAAATAAGGGCCTTTAGTTCAAAAAACAAAAAAACATTTTTAAACGAAACTAAAACTACAAAGATTGACAGCAGTTTAAAGTATATATTCTTAGTAGCGGTTATATTTTCAATCATTTGGAGGGTAACAGTATGGACAAAATAGTAGTAGAAAATCTGAAATATAAATACCCTTTAACGGATAAGTTGGTACTTAATGATATATCCTTTAAAATTGAAAAGGGACAGTTCATTGGTATTATTGGTCAAAACGGAGCAGGAAAATCAACACTTTGTCAGGCAATAACAGGCCTTGTACCATTATTTTTTAAAGGGGCATATGGTGGAAGAGTAATTGTTGATGGTATTGAGGTTGCAAAATCGAATATAAGTGACATAGCCTTAAAGGTAGGTATGGTATTTCAAAACCCCTTTACACAGATTACAGGTTCAAAGCTTACAGTTTATGAGGAAGTTGCCTTTGGGCTTGAAAATATAGGTTTAGATAGGGAAGAGATGAAAAACCGAATAGATGAGGCACTAAATCTTCTTGGAATATATAAATTTAAGGATAGAAACCCCTTTGATTTATCAGGTGGACAGATGCAAAGGCTTGCTATTGCAGGGATAATTGCAATGAGGCCTGATGTTATAATTTTGGATGAGCCAACATCACAGCTTGATCCACAGGGAAGCGAAGAAGTTTTTAAGGCAGTTTGGGATCTTAAAAAATGTGGTATAACAATAATAATGGTTGAGCATAAAATGGAAAAGATAGCTGAATACTCAGATAAAGTTTTATTAATGCATGATGGAAAAGTAATAGATTTTGATACTCCTGAGAAAATATTCTCAAGGGATGATTTGATGAAATATGGAGTAATAGAACCTGCATATACAAGAATATGTAAAGCCTTTGATATAAAGGATAATGGCCTTTATCCTGTTACATTAGATAGGGCATGTGAAATGGTGGTGAAATATAATGAGCATAATCGAAGTTAAAAATCTGCATTTTTTCTATAATAAGGATGAAGAAATATTAAAAGGAATTGATTTAATTTTTGATGAAAAAAGTACAGCTATAATTGGACAAAATGGTGCTGGTAAGACTACCTTTGTTAAACTTTTAAAGGGTCTTTTAAAGCCAACATCTGGGGATATTATAATTTATGGTAAAAACACAAAGGAAAATACAGTGGCAAATTTAGCCAGAACTATTGGACTTGTTTTTCAAAATCCAAACGATCAGATATTTAAAAACAATGTTCTATCTGAGGTCATGTTTGGGGCTCTTAATATTGGAATGGATGAAAAAGATGCAAAAGAGAGTTCACTAAATGCGTTAAGAATGGTAGGACTTGAAGGAAAAATAAACGACAACCCTTATGATCTTACTTTATCAGAAAGAAAACTCATAAGCATAGCCTCTATTGTTGCTATGAATACAAAAATTATAATTTTGGACGAGCCAACTATAGCACAAGATTATATATCAAAGGAAAAAATAAAAGATATAATTTTTAATTTAAAATCACAGGGAAAACTTGTAATTACGATAACCCATGATATGGATTTTGTAGCAGAGACTTTTGAAAGGACGCTTGTGTTCTGTGAGGGAAAAGTACTTCTTGATGGAAAAACAAATGAGGTGTTTATGCAGGATGAAGAACTTAAAAAGGCCCATCTTGAGCCACCCTATGCTGCACAGCTTTGCAGAAAAATGAATTCAGATAAAATCTATATAACTGTTGAAGAATTTGTAAAAGCCAATAAAAGGTAGAGCCCTTTATTGGCTTTTTCTTAAATTTATTTAACCTTAATTTTTAAATTGATTTTTTGTACTAATGCACCTTTAATAATATTTATACTGTCTACAATATATCCATTCTTATCTGCCATATCTTTTAAAGTATCGATGCTAACTCCTTCAGGAGGATTATCTTTCTTTCCAAAATCTTCAGGGCTAAAAAGCTTTTTAGTATTTGCTTTTATGTTAAATTTATAATCAAGATATGATAAAGTGCAGTTCTTATCTGTAGTTATGTAGGTTTTAATTCCAATGCCTGACTTTAAAGAACTTAAGTCAAGATAATAAAAATTTTCATTTTGGGATTTTTGAGCTGTTATATTTGTTCCATCGCTTAAAACTGCCCCTATTTTTAAAATTTTAACAGGGCCTACTACAAAAGTATCAGTTGCAACATAGCTGTCATATGATACTTTAACATTTGCCCTTTTAACAAAAACAGATATCTTATAAATTCCTTCTTCCTTTAAAGTAAATGAAACAGTAAAAGGAGATGTTCCTTTTTGGCTGCTTTTAATATTGTAATAACCGTAATTTTTCATGTTTGGATAAAGTTCAGTTTGAGTTTTTGTAGATAAATTCAATAAAATTACTCTATACTGTACCTTCCAGTTATAGTTTGGAGATTTAACTTGAAAAGTAACCTTTTCGCCGGTTTTATATTCTGACTTTGGTTTAGTAATGAATGTAAGCATTGGCTTAGAGTTAGTTTTAGCATTAACAGATAAAAAACTTAAAAAAGTACACAATGTAAATAAAACCGCAACAATTGATATGAACTTTTTTCTAGATTTTAACATTCCTACAACTCCTTTCAAAAATATAATTCTTATATATATTACCATAAATCTGGAACAATTGCAAAAATAAATCACAATATAATGCCACAATTTAGTTTTGATTAAAAAAATAGGGACAGTTCTCGATTTTTTGCTATTTTATTGAGGAGAAGAAGAATGGTTTTCATTTTTGATTTTTAGTGATGCAAATAAAGGAACATCAAAGTGACAAAAGAAGCAAATTGTTTTTTCGTATATATACTTCAGTATCTTTAATCTTTACTAATACTGCAAAAAAAAACAGAACTGTCCCTTAGTTTGTCCTAATTGAAAAGAGTTGGCTTTTATTTTGTTTTCATCATAAAATTAAATTATTAAAAGAAAACCATCTTGTAAAAGGATACAAATTGAAAATAAAATAGTATAATATATAAAAAATGATTTAAAGGGGAGCTAATTATGCAGCTTTTTTACAGAGCAATTATTAAATTTTTCTTAGCTGTAGTTCTTGGGGGAATTGTTGGATATGAAAGACAGCATAAGAGCAGACCTGCAGGTCTTAGAACACACATACTTGTTTGTATAGGTTCCTGCCTTATACAAATTATATCTCTAGATTTTTCTATAGTAAACAAAGGTGTAATTACTTCAGATCCTATGAGACTTGGTGCTCAGGTTATAAGCGGTATAGGATTTTTAGGCGCCGGTACTATAATAAAAGAAGGTGCGAGTATAAAGGGTTTGACTACTGCAGCAAGTCTTTGGACTGTTGCCTGCTTAGGACTTGCAGTCGGTAGTGGTCTTTATATGCAGTCAGTAATTGCTACACTTTTTATATATATTTCATTAAGAAGTCTTAAAAGAATTGAGGATAGAATAAGTTATGATAAAAAAGAGGCAGCTTTTGAAATAATAATAGAGAATGAGCCAGGGAAAATTGGTCTTATAGGAATTGAGCTTGGTAAGCTTTCTGTTAATATAGCCAACATAGAAATTAATAAAAGGGATGAAGATACTGCAATAATAGAAATGGTATTAAAAACACCAAGTAACTTGTCAAACGATATAATAATTCAAAATATTTTACAAATAAATGGAGTAAAAAAGGTAAGTCTTATATAAAGTTTTGAAAAAATTTCCGATAAGTATAATAAGTGAGGGATAATATGGATTTATTTACAAAAATAGAAGGAATTCATAAAGAAACAGCAAAAAAGTATAAAAAAAGAAGAGAACAAATAAGAATTTCAAGACCAATAGAATACGAAGGAAGCATTTACAGATGGATATTATATAATCATTCTTTATTTGGAAAAATCAAAGAAGAAATAAAGGGAATGATATTTTTAAAAGAGAGCGGAGAGATAGTAGAAGATAAAAAAACAATAAGGGAACTCACAGCTCTTTCCTATTATTTTCAAAATATGTTTGATGATGAATTGAAGAATAATATAAAAAGAGCCTTTGTAAGTGATGAAGAGATAAATAAAGAGATTAAAAATTATGAAATTGTAATTAATGCTTTAAATATCTTAAAAAATGAAAACATACATGGAGCTGATACTTTGATTTATATATTTACAAATCTCCCTGAAACCAAAAGACAAAACAATAGTGCTATTTTAGAATTAATTGAGAAAACGAAAGAATTTGATAACGAAGATTTTATATTTTCGAAAAAAGTATTAGAAAATCTAATTTCATCATATAGAAATATACTTATAACAAATTTTAGCCGAATAAAACTAATAAACAAAGGAAGAGCTTTTTACGATGATATAAAAAAAGAAGCTTCAAAACGAAATAAAAAGTTTAATCTAGGTAAAAACAATATAAAAAATTCCTTTTTAAAGCTTGAAACTTCAATAGACTATTTAAAAAAGATAATCCGTATTTATGACAAAGTTTTAGACATGAGTGAGGAGCAATATATAAAATATCTTGACAAAATCGATAGAGAAAATATAGAACATATGTTAAAACTTATAAGAAATTAGAATAAAAACCCCCCTCCCTTGAAATTAAATATAGGTATAATAAGTTAATTTTAAAATAAAAAAAGAATATAATAAAAGAGTTAGGAGGGCAGTTTATGCTAAAATGGATATTAGGAATAATATTTATAGTATTTATCTATCTGCTTATCTTTTCTCTATGCAAGACTGCATCAAAAGGTGACAAGCAATAGATTGGAAATATAAATGTTAAAGCTTAAGTTATAAAAATTTTTATCTCAAATAATAAATGAAAACATAAAGGCTGCCTATTAAAATTTTTATTTTTTAATGGGCAGCCATAAATTATTCTACAACTTTTATATTATTAACTTCAGGATCTTCAGTTCCTTGAACATAAAGTCCTGTATCCTTCAATTCCTTAACATAATCTATAATTTCTTTAGTAATAATCTCCCCAGGACAAAGTACCGGTATTCCAGGGGGGTAAGACATTAAAAATTCACAGGATACTAATCCAGCGCTCTCTTCAAGAGAAACTGATTTCTTTTTAGCATAATAAGCTTGCCTTGGAGTAAGGGCTCTTTCTGGAATTGCAGGAATGTCAAGAACATCTCCCTTAACAGGTCTTTTACCGTAAAATCTCTTGCTAATATCCCAAAGAGCGTTAATAAGTTTATCATTTTTTTCTTTAGTGTCTCCAAAAGAACCAACCGCCAGAGCGTTATAAAGATCAGAGAGCTCAAGTTGAATATGATATTCATCAGCAAGCAGGCTGTCAAGTTCATATCCAGTTAGTCCAAGCCCCTTTGCAGTTATAGTAATCTTAGTAGGATCAAGGGCATAAATTCCGCTCTGACCCAAAATTTCCTTACCAAAGCAGTAAAGACCAGGTATTTTATTAATCTCTTCTCTAGTGTATTCAGCTAAATCGATAGCCTTATCTAAAAGCTCTTTTCCCTTTGTAGCAATCTGCATTCTAGCAACATCGAGGGATGCCATCAAAGGATAAAGAGGACTTGTTGTTTGAAGAAGACTCATCATAGATTGAACTCTATTTATATCAATCCTTCCACCTCTTACCTGTAAAAATGAACTTTGTGTCATAGAACCTATAATCTTATGGGTGCTTTGTGAACACATATCAGCTCCAGCATCCATAGCGGATATAGGAAGTCTGTCGTTAAATCCAAGATGAGGTCCATGGGCCTCATCAACAATCAAAGGGATATTGTAGTTGTGAACAATCTCAGCAATTTTTTTAATATCTGCTGCAACTCCGTAATAGGTTGGGTTAATAACAAGAACCGCCTTGGCATCGGGGTGCATCTTTAAAGTATCTTCAACTGTTTCAGGTGTAACTCCGTGGGCAATTCCAAGGTTTTTATCGATCTCTGGTTGCATAAATATAGGAGTTGCGCCGCTTAATATAATCCCTGCTGTAACAGATTTATGAACGTTTCTTGGGATAATAATCTTATCTCCCTCACTCACAACGCTCATAATCATAGCCTGAATAGCGCCGGAAGTTCCGTGAACGGATATAAAGGCCATATCGGAGCCATAGCAGTCAGCAGCAAGTTCCATAGCTTTTTTAATAGAAGTTGTCGGGTGATGGAGACTATCTACAAGTTTAAAAACAGTAACGTCAATAGATAAAATGTTAGTTCCTATAAAATCTTTAAATTTGTTGTCCATTCCATCTCCCTTTTTATGTCCAGGTACATGGAAGGGTATAGTATCTCTTTTAACATACTCCATAAGGGAGTCAAAAATAGGCGTTTGTGTTTGGTCTAGTTTGTAATTTCTCAATGTAATATGCACCCTCTTTCTCTTCTTAATAAACCTTGATAACATAAGGCTTTGCATTATATAAAAACCTATTTAATTATAAGACAAGGATATGCTAAATTCAATTATTATTTTGCAAAAAAATGAAGAATTTTTATAAATATTTTTTCCTCCTAAAATAATAATATGCAGTTGTGTAAAAATAAGTATTTATCATTAGAGAAAGGAGAACTGTGAAAAATGAATTTTTTCATGATTTAAAATATATCGATTTTAAGTTGTTTTATATTAATTATCAAGAAAAAAGAATTGGTATAGAATATAAAATTATAAAAAATTGAGAACTGTCCCCAAAAAAACTTTAGTGGTTCTAATTTTGCTATAAAATAACATAAATAACAATTGATAAATAAAAAATTATATAATAGAATATATAGTGTCATACTTAAATATTCCAATAATGGTATTTAATTTATAAATTAGATAAATTATAATTTTTATTTAAAAAATTATAAAAATATGAAAAACATAGTTAAATCATCATGGGATTTATTGCAAAACAATGGGTAAATATCAAAAAAGGGGGAAGTAAAAATGGAAGGAGAAAGTACATTAGATTTAAGGGAGATTTTTGCTATTATAAAAAAGAGAAAGTGGATAATAATTTTAATTACATTATCTTTAACGATAATATCAGGTGTACTTAGCTTTTACGTTTTGTCTCCAATATATGAGGCAAGTGTTAGCGTACTTATAGGGAAAATGCCTGACAATCAGCAACAGATAGAGTATAACGATGTTATGATGTATCAAAAACTATTAAAAACCTATAGCGAAATAGCAAAGTCAAGGCTTGTTGCCGAAAATACAATAAGAGAGCTTAACAAAGATATTACATATGAGGAGTTTTCAAAAATAGTTACAGTAACACCTCAGGTAGATACTCAAATCATGATGCTAAAGGTTAAAAGTAAAAATCCAAAGGATGCCATGGATACAGTAAATGTTTTTTCAGAAAACTTTATAAGGGAAGCAATGAGGCTTTATCCAACTGGAAATGTTCAAATAATAGATAATGCAGCAATGCCTAATAGACCTGTAAAACCAAACAAAAAATTAAATGTAGCAATTGCCTTTGTATTAGGACTTATTATATCACTTGGAATAGTATTTCTTATTGAATATATGGATAATACTATAAAAACTGAGGAAGATGTTGAAAAATATCTTGACATACCTATTATAGGAATAATTCCAAAGCATAAGGAAGGTTAGAAAATATGAAAGGTATTATTTTAAAAGAAAAGCCTAAATCTCCAATATCGGAAGCATATAGAACATTAAGAACAAATATTCAGTTTGCATCATTTGATAGGGAAATAAAAACTATAGTCGTTACAAGTAGTGTAATAGGGGAGGGAAAGTCAACAACTGCAGCAAATATAGCCTATTCTTTAAATGAAATAGGAAAAAAAGTTCTTCTTTTAGATTGTGACCTTAGAAGACCTTCAATACATAAAAAATATAATATTTCAAATGAGGCAGGGATTAGTGATATATTGTTTGATGGAAGGGATATGTCTACAGTCATATACAAAATAACAGATAATTTATACATATTAACATCAGGAACTCTTCCTCCAAATCCTGCAGAAATGTTATCTTCTAATAAGATGAGGGAATTTATTGATAGTTTAAGGAAAATATTTGATTATATAATAATTGATACCCCACCTGTAATATCTGTAACCGATGCTCAAATATTATCAACAATGGCAGATGGTGTTATACTTATAGTATCAAGTGGCGAGGCGGATAGACAGGCTGTTGCAAAAGCAAAGGAACTTTTACTTAATGTTAAGGCAAAAATACTTGGAGTAGTATTAAATAAACTTGATATAGATCAAAGTAAAGGATATAGATATTATTATTACTATGAAGAGAAAAAAAAGAGGAAGAAAAAATGATAGATATTCACTGCCATATACTTCCGTTTCTAGATGATGGTTCAAAATCATTAGATATGTCAAAGGATATGCTCAATATTGCGTATAATGAAGGAATTAACATGATAATTGCAACCCCTCATTACTATCCAAATATTTACGAGCCTGATGCCAAAAGAATTGAAAAAAGTGTGGAAGAATTGAATAATATATCTAATTTATTAAATTTTAATATAAAAGTATTAAAAGGTCAGGAGATATTTTTAACTCGGAATTTTTTAGATAAATATAAAGAAGGTAAGTTGCTAACTCTTAACGATACAAAGTATATGCTTATTGAGCTTCCATTTGACATATTAAAACCCTATATATTTGATATGATATATGAACTGAGAATAAGAAATATAGTACCTATAATTGCTCATCCTGAAAGATATAGCTATATAATAAAAAAGCCCTCAACTATAAACCAATTTATAGATGAAGGATGTCTTTTTCAAATAAATTCTCAAAGTATAACGGGTGATTTTGGAAGAGAAATTAAAAACACAGCATTAAAATTAATAAAACATAATATTTGTCATTTTATAGCTACAGATGCTCATTCAAATCAAAAAAGAATCCCAACCCTAAAAAAATCTTTCGACATTGCAGTTAAAAGCAATAAAGAAATTAAAAAACTCATGTCAAATAATCAGGAAATAATAATCAATAATGGATATATATTACAAGAAGTTAAGAAAATCAAAGATAATGTTAGTATTTTCCATTTTAAATAGTAAAAAGTAACAAAAAATTTAAAATAAAGCATTATTTGCTTTATTTTAAATTTTTTGTTTTTTTTGATATTTGGTAAAATATTTCATGGTTAGTTGCCAAAAATATGTAACTTTTTTATTTTTTAGGGGTTGGGATAATGATAAATAATATTTTGTCCTTAAAGCATCCAAAATCTGGTGCGGTAGAAGCCTTTAGAACTCTTAGAACTAATATACAGTTTTCTTCCTTTGATAAGAATATAAAAACAATAGTCGTGACAAGTTCAGGACCAGGAGAGGGTAAATCAACAATTTCAAGTAATCTTGCTTGTGTATTTTCGCAAGGAGGAAACAAGACAATACTACTTGATTGTGACATGAGAAAGCCTAACATACATAAAATGTTTGGACTTTCAAATATTTCAGGACTTACAAATCTTTTAATTAATGAGACAGACTTAAAAAATGCTACCCAAAAAATAGATGATGACCTTTACATTCTCACCTGTGGTACAAGGCCTCCGAATCCTGCAGAAATAATAGCG
>JAOADY010000006.1 GCA_026417075.1 Caloramator sp. | reverse complement strand
GTTGTATATGGCATAGTTCTTACCTCCGTGTTGTTTATTTGTTTGCAATTTTTATTTAACACGAATTAAGGACTTATGCCAATTTTTATTTTTTGGTAGTATTACCAATTAGACTTTTATTTTTGCATAACTAAAGTTATTAAATATATATTTATATAATTAAAATTAAATTACTAATAATACATAAAAAAGTCTTAAAATGCACTCGAATTTATATTCAAAAAAATTAAAGCCCATAATACTGCATATTCATTTTCTCATTTAGAAGTTTATTAATTAACCATAAAACTTTGAATTTAACACATGAAATTTTAAAGTTTAATAGTTAATTATTAAATCAATAACACTAACTTCTAAAATTCGATTTATATTAAGCAGCTCATTATGGACTTACTTTATTTTTACAATTTTATTGATTAATTCTATCAATTTTAAAATATTTTTATATCGTGTTAATAAGCATTTTTGCAGTTCCAAGATTTGTAGCAAGAGGCACATTATGAACATCACAAATTCTAAGAAGCGCTGTTATATCCGGCTCATGAGGCTGTGCAGTTAAAGGATCCCTTAAAAAAACAACAAGATGCATTTCACCACAAGCAACCATTGCTCCTATTTGCTGATCTCCTCCCAATGGCCCTGACAAAAATCTGTTTACCTTAAGACCAGTTTCTTCATTTACTATCTTTCCAGTTGTACCAGTTGCATAAAGTTCATGTTTAATTAAAACATCCTTAAACTCCTTTACAAACTCAACCATTTCCTTTTTCTTTTTATCATGAGCAATAAGTGCTATTTTCAATTGGTTTTCCCCCTTAAAAGTTTATTTTTTGTCTTCTCATACCAACATTTAAAATTAAAGCTATTGATATTACGCTTGTTAATAACGAACTCCCTCCATAGCTTACAAGTGGAAGAGGTATTCCAGTTATAGGCATAAGACCTATATCCATCCCTATATTTTGAAGTATTTGAAATAAAAACATAGTAATTATACCCATTATCATGTAAAACCCAAACTTATCCTTAGAAGATTTTGCTATACGTATACTTTTTAAAATAATATTTAAATAAAGTGCAAATAAAATCATTGACCCTAAAAATCCCCATTTTTCTGCGAAAACACAGAATATAAAATCTGTATGGGATTCCGGAATAAATTTACCATTAGTTAATCCCCCAGCCCAGCCTGTTCCAAAGAATTTTCCCGATGCAATAGCCGTTTTTGCAAGCAATGCATTGTATCCTTTACCAAGCTTATCCATCTCAGGCCTGAAGAAAACAAGTATCCTGTCCTTTTGATATGGTTTTAAAATATTAAGTTCCCAAACCCCTATAATAGATATTATAACTGCAATTGCACCTCCATAAATAAATTTTAAATCAAGTCCTGCCATAAAGAGCATTCCCATAATCGTTACAAAAAATATAAGATTAGTTCCTGTATCAGGCTGTAGCTGTATAAGACCCATAGGAATTATTGACACTATGATAAGTTTTATTAAATTTTTAGGCTTGTTTATATTATCCATATCCTCCATAAGTTTTGCTAGAGTTATTATAGTTGTTATTTTGGCAAACTCTGATGGTTGTATTCCAAAAGGGCCAATGCCAAGCCAGGACTTTGCATTATTTCTTACAGAACCAACTGCTAATACGACTACTAACAAAAATATGCTTCCTGCATACAAAATCTTATAATAACTTCCAATAGTATTATAATCCATCGTTAAAATAAAAAAACCAATTCCTAGTGAAACTATAAAATATACTATTTGAAATATAGTCGTTTTTAATACACTCATACTAATACCATCAGATGTTATAGCAAGGGTAGCACTTGCAATTGTAATAATACCTAATATAACAATGCTTATCATACTTACAATTATACTATAATCTATATTTTTAAATAATTTTTTATTAATAATCATTAAATACACACCCCAGACATAAATTTAATCAAATCGATTATAGCATAATTTTTAATCTTTTAAAATAAGCAAAGGTTTTAATAAAAAAAGATAAGAATATTTTTATTCTTATCTTTAAAATATTCATAATTAATATTTACCCATTTCTTTCATCTTCTTTATAGGAATATTTGCAACAAGTGCTGGAACTTCGCAACCTTTTTCTCCTGATTTTGTAAATCTAATTTCAAGTCCCTTCTCATCAATTTCAGCATAATCCGAAATAATTTTAATAATATCTCCCTTTACAAGTTCAAGAAATTGAGGAGATACATTAGCCCTATCGTGTATCAATATCAGTTTAAGCCTTTCCTTTGCAATATCCTTTGATGGAGGTTCTTTACCAAATATTTTTAATAAATCCATAACCACCCTCCTTACTTCTTAAAAAAGAATTTTTTAAGTGCTGAAAAGAATCCTGTGTTTTCATCTTCAAATTCCATAAAGGGTACTTCTTCGCCTGTTATTCTTCTAACAATATTTTTATATGCTTGTCCTGCTTTAGCTCCTTCATCAGTTATAACAGGTTCTCCTCTATTAGTAGAAATTACTATTTTTTCATCCTCAGGCACAATACCTAAAAGCTTAATAGCAAGTATATCCGTCATATCATCAATATTTAACATTTCTCCTTTTTTAGTCATTTCATATTTAATTCTATTTATTATTAGTTGATGATTATCAAGTCCCTTTGCCTCAAGCTTTCCAATTATTCTATCTGCATCTCTTACTGCCGATACTTCAGGAGTTGTAACAACTATAGCCATATCTGCACCTGCCACAGCATTTTCAAATCCATGCTCTATTCCAGCAGGGCAATCAATAACTATATAATCAAACTCTTCTTTAAGTTCATCGACTAATTTTTCCATCTGCTCTGGTTTAACAGCTGTCTTGTCTCTTGTCTGTGCTGTTGGAAGAAGATAAAGATTTTCAAAACGCTTATCTTTAATTAATGCCTGTTTTAATCTGCATACCCCTTCAACAACATCAACAAGATTATACACTATTCTATTTTCAAGTCCAAGATGCAAATCTAAATTCCTTAATCCTGTGTCTGCATCAATCGCAACAACTTTTTTTCCAAGCATTGCAAGCCCTGTACTAATATTTGCAGTTGTCGTAGTTTTTCCAACTCCGCCCTTTCCGGACGTAACAACAATTGATATTCCCATTTAAATCCCTCCATTACCATACATGTTTATTTGGCAAATACGGCTCAATTACAATAGTGCTGTCCTTTAT
>JAOADY010000148.1 GCA_026417075.1 Caloramator sp. | reverse complement strand
GGCTTTAACTTCACTACTTGAAGCCCCAAGAGGAAAACCAATTACAGTACATACCTTAACGCTACTTCCCTTTAAATTTTCAGATACTAATTTTACATAGCAGGGATTTACACAAACCGACGCAAAGTTATTTTCCTTTGCCTCAGAACATATTTTTTTAATATCCTCCGGTGAAGCCTCTGGTTTTAAAATAGTATGGTCAATTATAGATGCAATAAATTCTTTAGTTATCATTTTATTCCTCCTCTCATCAATAGTAATTTTATTATATAATATAAAAATATTCAAATAAATTTCTTGTATTAATGATTTGAATTATTAGCATATCCTTGGAAGCTGCATACCTGTAAGCTTTGTTAATATTCTTGTTCCGCCTATTTCCGTTTTTAATGTTACTCTTCCTTTAAAATTAGAAGTAACTTTGCCTATTATGGCAGATTTTTCTCCTCCCTTTACTTTTCTTAACTTTTCTATAAGCTGTTCAGCAATATCAGAGGACACTACTGCTACTATTTTCCCTTCATTTGCAGAATATAATGGATCTATTCCAAGTATCTCACAGGCCATATTAACCTCATTAGAAACCGGGATTCTATCCTCATAAAGCTCTATTCCAAGATCTGTTCCTTCAACGAACTCATTTAAAGTTGTAGCAAGACCTCCTCTTGTAGGATCCCTCATTATTTTAATCTTCTCTTTAAAGTCTAATATCTCTTTAGCCAATATGTTAAGAGGCATGCAATCTGAAATTAAGTTTACACCTGTAATCAGCTGCTCCCTCTCTAACATTACTGCTACTCCATGTTCTCCAATGTTTCCTGTAACTATTACCAAATCCCCATCTTTCATTCTGTCTTTCCCTAAAAAATCATATTTTAAAATTCCAATGCCTGATGTGTTTATAAAAATACCATCTCCCTTACCTTTTTCAACAACCTTTGTATCTCCAGTAACAACCTTAACATTACATTCTTTTGCTGTTTTTTCAATGGATTCAATTATTTTTAAAAAATCTTTAGTTTTAAAGCCTTCTTCTATAATAAAACTAAGGCTTAAATATCTTGGCTCTCCTCCACACATACAAATATCATTAACCGTACCACAAACCGATAGCTTTCCAATGTCTCCTCCCGAGAAAAAATACGGATTTACAACAAAGCTGTCAGTTGAAAAAACCATCTTAGAAAAGCCCTTTAATACAGCACCATCATTAAGTTTTAAAAGCTCATCATTTTTTAAATGAGGAACAATAATATCTTCAATTAGTTCTGATGTTTTCTTACCACCACTTCCATAGGATAATGTTATAATGTCATCCATTCTCTCACCTCAAATCAAAGTACTTATAAGCTGCAGCACAGGCCCCTTCACTTGAAACCATGCATGAGCCTAATGGATTTTCTATAGTACATACACTTGAAAACAATTTGCACTCCCTTGGCTCAATCTTTCCCTTTATAACTTCTCCGCAGCTACAAAAATCATTATTTTTATAGAGAGTTAAATCCAAATTAAATTTTTTAACAGAATCATATTGGGAGTATTCATCCTTCAATTTTAAGCCGCTATTTTTTATGCATCCAATTCCCCTCCATATATCATCGCAGAGCTCAAAATACTTATTCATAATATTTTTTGCTATTTCATTGCCCTTTGGCTTTACTGCCCTTATATATTCATTTTCAAGTTTATAAACTTTATTCTCTATCATTTGAATTATCCTGTATATTGAATAAATAATATCTCCTGCTTCAAAGCCGCATATTACAGAAGGGATTTTAAACTCCCTTTCAAGAAATCTAAAACCCTCTTCACCTATTATTACTGCAACATTCCCCGGACACAAAAAACCATTTATATTAAAGTCATTCATATTTATGAGTTCTCTCAAAACCGGTTCTACCTTTTTATGCAGACTAAATACGCTAAAGTTTTTTACGCCCTCATTCATAGCCTTTTCAACTGCAACAGCGCTGCTTGGAGCTGTTGTTTCAAATCCTATTCCAGCAAAAACAACTTCCTTATTTTTGCAATTATTTGCTATTTTTACAGCATCTAAAGGAGAATATACAATTCTTACATCAAAGCCTTGTGCTTTTCTTTTTTCAAGGTTTTCACCATAGATTGAGCCGGGGACTCTTACCATATCTCCATAGGTTGCAATTAAAACATCTTTATTTTTAGAAAGAAGCAAAATATCATCAATTCTTTCTGTAGGAGTTACACAAACAGGGCATCCAGGTCCAGATATAAGTTTTATATTTTCAGGCAATATTCCTTTAATTCCGGATTTGGCAATTGAAACTGTATGAGTTCCGCATATCTCCATTATTCTTATTTCTTTATCATAGTTTCTTATTATGCTTAAAATTCTTTCAATATCTTTAGGTTTTTTAAATTCATCCCAAAGCATCTGTAACCTCCTTAATAAGTCTTAAATTTTTAAGTGCAGCTTCCTTTTCAATTTTTTCAATAGCAAATCCAGCGTGTACAATTACATAATCCCCAAGGTTAATATCCTTTACAAAATCTATTCTTATATCCCTTCTTATTCCTAAACTTTCTCCAACAGCATCATTGCCATCGATTTGTATAACCTTAAAAGGTACTGCTAAACACACTTTACACCACCTCCATGATATGCAATTAAGCATTGACCTAAGGCTATTCCTTCATCATTTGTAGATACTCTGCTGTGACAATAAACATTAAATCCAATTTTCTTTAATTGTCCTTTAATTTCAGGTAATAGATACATATTTTGAAATACACCGCCGGATAAAACTACATCCTTTATCATAGTAAGTTTTCCTATTCTTTCAACAATATCAGTGCAGGAATGTATAAGAGTATTCATAAATTTTGATGATATAATAGATGGTAAAGCATTTTTTCTAACATCATCTACAATCTGTTCAACAACATAAGTCCAATCGAATTCAAAAATATCATTTAAATCATTTATTTTAAATTTATAATATTCCTGTGTTTTTTCAGATATGTTTTCAAGCATAACCGCACCTTGTCCCTCATAAGTTACTTTTTGTCTTATATTTATTATTGAAGCTATAGCATCAAACAGCCTCCCGATGCTGCTAACATAAGGAGTATTTATTTTTTTACAAAGCATTTTTTCTATCGCTAAGTAGTCTTCATAAAATCTAAAATCTTCAGGAATTTCTTTAAAAGTTTCATAAAGTACAGCATATCCTATTCTATATATGTCTTTAACAGCTTTGTCACCTCCAGGCAAAGGTATTGGTCTTATAGTTCCTAATCTTTTAAAACCGCTGTAATTTCCAACAAGAAACTCTCCACCCCAAATGCTGTTATCAATTCCATAGCCTGTCCCATCCCAGATTACGCCAATAACATCTTTATTTAAATTGTTGTCTGCCATGCAGGAGGCCATATGGGCATGATGATGCTGAACAAAACAAAGTGGAATTCCTTCTTCTTTTGATTTTTTAATTGCATATTCAGTAGACATGTAATCTGGATGAAAATCGCATGCTATTTTATCAGGTTTGATATTAAAAAGATTTTGAAAGTGTTTTATCTGATGCATATAAAAATCAAAAGTTTCAATGTTTTTCATATCTCCTATATGCTGGCTCAAAAAAATATAATTATTCCTCGAAAGAGCAAAGGAAGATTTCTGCTCTGCTCCACAAGCTAATATTTTACCTATATTTTTATTTATTTTTATAGGATAAGGAACATATCCTCTCGATCTTCTAAGCGGATATTCTCTCCCATTAAATTCTCTAATAACCGAATCATCGCATCTGACATAAATCTCTCTATTATTAATTAGAAAACCATCTGCAATAGAAGATAGTCTTTCTAAGGCTTCCTCATTTTTATACTCTATTGGAAAATCCGATAAATTTGCACTGGTCATAACAAGAACATCTATGTCCTCTTCAAAAATCAAATAGTGAACAGGAGTATAAGGAAGCATAAAACCAAGATATCTGTTATCCATAGAAACATATCCAAAAGATTTATCATCCTTTTTTCTCAAAAGTACGATAGGTCTTCTATAAGATGTAAGAATTTTTTCTTCATATTCATTTATAAAACACCATTTTTTTATAATTTCAATATTTTTCCCCATAAGCGCAAAGGGTTTTTCATCTCTATGTTTTCTTTTTCTAAGATTATTTACCGCTTCACCATTTAATGCATTGCAAGATAGATGAAATCCCCCAATACCCTTTATTGCAACGATTTTTCCTTCTTTAATATAATTCACAGCTTCTTTTATTGGTTCTTTATCTATCCTATTCCCCTCTTTATCAATAAAATAGATTCCAGGACCGCAGTCAAAACAACAATTAGGCTGTGCATGATATCTCCTGTTATTTATATTCCCGTATTCTTCAGTACACTTTTTGCACATTTTAAATTCCTTCATAGTAGTTTTATCCCTATCATAGGGAATATCCTTTATAATGGTAAACCTTGGGCCGCAGTTAGTGCAGTTAATAAAGGGGTATTTGTATCGTCTGTCATTTTTATCAAAAAGCTCCCTTAAGCAGTCATCACAAACGCATGCATCAGGAGATATAAGAGTAAATTTTTCTTTATCACTGCTGCTTTTTATAATTTTAAAATCTTGGTATATTTTTGTATTTTCGATTTCTTTTACCTTTAAATTTTCTATAACTGAAAGTTTAGGACTTTTTAGTTTTAAATCCTGTATAAAATTTATCAAACTTTTATCTTGTCCTTGAATTTCCATTAAAACACCCGAGGAGGTATTCTTTATCCATCCTTTAATATCATAATCATTTACTAATTTATGAATAAATGGTCTAAAACCTACGCCTTGAACAATTCCATTTATGTCTAATCTAATAGTCTTCAATTTTATCACCTTACATATATGTTATATAACAGTTTTATTTTTATAATAATACAATATATTATAGAAATTATATGTTATTATTTTATACACTTCAGAACTTATTTATCTTAAATTATTCTGTTTATTACATATTTTTTAATTACTGTTATTATTATAATATATGCAAAATTATTTTAAAACATCAATTTCCAAATTTACATTTAATTTACATACTTCATTTTTTATTACAAACATTGGATAAATAAAATTCATATTTAAAACAACACTATTTAAAAAAGACTCTTCGAGAAAATAATAAAATATGATATAATTTACATTATGATTTTAATATTGAACTTTTATAATTGCTAATTATTAAAGTAAAGGAGATAGAGATATATGAGTTTTAAAGAAACGCTTGCAAAGAAATATGCAGAGGCCTACATGACAAAATACGGTGATAGGCTTGCTCAAGTTCAAGGTCATGTTTTAAGTGTTAAAGTTTCAACTAAAACTATACTTTGGATTTTTCATATACTAAAAGTGGATATACTTATAAGACCTGAAAGAAGCAAATTTGTTGTAAGAACTCAATATATAAAAAAGCAATGGTTTAAAAAGCCTGAATTCATGCAACTCTCCCAAGGTAATCTTGTTATAATTCAAGGCGTTAAAGGAAAAAAAGGAAAAGAAAACAGCGAAACGATACAAGTGCTTAACATAATGAACTTAACAACAAAAAAGGATTTAATACCTATAGATCGTGATAAAATAAAAAAAATACAACAAAAACAAATAATAAGGTAGTTTAAAAATAATGAGCCCTATTACTTTTTAAACTGATATAAAGCTTAACAGCAAATTATTTGTTAATCAGTTTTAAAGTAATAAGGCTCGATTTATATTAATTTCTTTTTTAAATATCATATTATTTATTATACCAATAGAAACTATTAATAATGGAAATAGTTCCAGAAAATCCCAATACAATTATCCACTGCAATAAATTTAATTTCTGTGTATAAAATATTCCTTGAAGATAAGTATTGTATACTACTAATAACAGCATAATCATAGAAGATAAAACTGCAAAAAATAGATGTATATTTGTAAATAATCCTATTTTAAATATTGAATGTCTTTCAGATCTACATTCAAATACATGAAAGAGCTGAGACATAACAAGAGTACATAGCGCTATAGTCCTTGCCAAATTTTCATTGCCTTCAAAGAAATATAAGCTCATCGAAAAGGCCGCTACAGTACAAAAACCTATTAATACCCCTCTAACAATTATTTTTTTCCATAATCCTTGGGAAAAAATACTTTCATTTTTATCCCTCGGTCTTTTCTCCATAACATCTTTTTCTCCCATTTCAAGGCTTAACGCTATAGCAGGAAGACCATCCGTTGCAAGGTTTACAAGAAGTATCTGAATAGGGAGAAGAGGAATTGGAAGATACAATAATGATGCAAGGAACATAGTTAAGACTTCTCCAATATTACATGATAAAAGATATCTTATAAACTTTCTTATGTTATCATAAATAACTCTTCCTTCTTTAACTGCAGCAACTATAGTTGCAAAATTATCATCCATTAATATCATTGAAGATGCTTCTTTAGTTACGTCTGTTCCAGTTATTCCCATAGAGACTCCTATATCAGCTTCTTTAATTGCAGGAGCATCATTTACTCCATCCCCTGTCATTGCAACACAAAATCCTCTTCTTTTATAAGCTTTTACAATTCTATATTTGTGAGAAGGACTAACCCTTGCAAAAACCCTTACTTTATTAATCATACTATCAAGCTTTTTATCATCCATCTTATCTAGTTCTTCCCCTGTAATCACAAGGCCATCTTTATCTAAAATTTTAAGCTCCGATGCAATAGCCTTTGCTGTAAGTTTATGATCTCCCGTTATCATTACAGGAGTAATACCTGCAATTCTACATTCTATAACTGCATCTAATACTTTTTTTCTTGGAGGGTCTATCATCCCAGCAAGTCCAATAAATATCAGGTTATCTTCTTTAATCTCGTTATTTTCAATTTTCTTGTATGCAAAGGCTATTACTCTTAAAGCTTCCTGTGCCATCTTATCATTAGCCGCTATGATTTTATTTTTAATATCTTCATTTAAATCTTTAATCTGACCATTTATTAAAACTCCACTGCATTTTTTTATTATGCTTTCTAAAGCTCCTTTAGTATACATATATCTTCCTTTATTATCATAAAATACTACGGACATCATTTTCCTATCCGAGTCAAAAGGAATTTCTTTTAAAATCTTATATTTTTTATCAATATTTTCTCTATTTATTCCCGCTTTTAGTGCCATTATAAGAAGAGCTATTTCTGTTGGATCCCCTGAGTATTTTATTCTTTTTTTATCATCATATATAATGTCTGCATCATTACACAAAACGCTGCACTCCACAAGCTTGTTAAACTCATCATCCTTTGAAGCTTTTAAGTGAATTCCATTATATGTAATACTTCCACTGCTGTCATATCCTTCACCTATAACACTTAAAAACTTATCTAATAAATAAATCTTCTTTACAGTCATTTTATTTTGAGTTAAAGTTCCCGTTTTGTCAGAACATATTATGTTAGTACACCCTAAAGTTTCAACAGCAGGAAGTTTTCTAACTAGTGCGTTTCTTTTCATCATCCTTTGAACACCTAATGCTAAGGATACTGTTACAATAGCAGGAAGCCCCTCAGGTATAGCTGCAACCGCAAGGCTTACCCCTACAAGAAACATCTTATAAGCATTCTCGCCTCTTAAAATCCCTGTTATAGTAACGACTCCACATACTATTAAACATCCATAAACGAGCCATTCCCCAAGCTTATCGAGTTTCTGCTGAAGGGGTGTTTTTTCTGTTTCAATTTGCTGAAGCATATCTGCTATTTTGCCCATCTCTGTATCCATTCCAGTTGCTATTACCCTTGCTCTTCCTTTGCCATGGGTAATATTGCAGCCCATGTACAAAAGATTTTCAGATGAAGGCTTTTTATCTCCATGATAAGGTCTTTTTTCAACCGAAACCGATTCCCCTGTTAATATTGATTCATCGCTTCTAATATCATTTCCCTCAAGCATTACACAATCTGCAGGAATTCTATCTCCTGCCTCAATTTCTACTATATCTCCTATAACAATTTCTCTTGCCTTTATTAGAATTTTTCTTCCATCTCTAATTACCTTAGCTGTTGGAGATGCCAATTCTTTTAAAGACTCTAGAGATTTTTCCGTTTTATATTCTTGAATAAATCCTAATATTGCATCCATTATTACAATAATAAATATGGTAATAGCATCTGCCATTTCTCCCATAAAACCTGATATTAAAGTTGCCGCAAGAAGAACCCATACTATAAAATCATTAAACTGAGATATAAATATTTTAAATGGAGAGATTTTTTTTCTTTTAACCAACTCGTTATACCCATATTTTGAAAGTCTTTTTTTTGCCTCTTTTTGAGATAAACCCATAATACTATTTGAATTTTCATTATCTTTTAACTCAAATACTTTCAAACATATCAACTCCTTTTTTTAAACCTATAAATATTTATATTTTTAAATTTCAGTTACTATCACTATTAAAAACATATTAATTTAAAAATATAAATATTTGCATAAATTTTCATAATATTTCATTTTCTGATATACATATTTACTTTTTTAATGTTTATAATATATAATCTAAAATATATCAACAGGAGGTGAATATATATTGCAGGATTTAATCTATGTAACAGGACATAAAAATCCCGATTCGGATTCAGTATGTTCAGCCATAGCCTATGCAGAACTTAAAAGAAAGCTTGGATTTAACGCATCTGCTGCTGTTCTTGGAGAATTAAATAGAGAAACTGAATTTATACTCGATTATTTTAAAATTTCAAAGCCTGAAATATTAAATACTGTAAAAACTCAAGTCTGCGACCTTAATATAGATAAAGCTATTCCTGTATCCCCAGACGTATCAATAAAAACAGCTTGGATGCTTATGAAAAAAAATAATGTTAAAACCCTTGCTGTTGTTGATGATAACGAAAGATTAACAGGTATTGTTACTTTATCGGATATTACAAAAAAATACATGGATATACTTGAAAACAGCATAATTTCTACAAGTCAGACACCCCTTAGAAATATAATTGAAACTTTAAATGCAAAATTAATTACAGGAAGCAATGATGACTTCAAAACAAGCGGAAAAATAGTCGTAGCAGCTATGGCTCCAAAACAGATGAAACCTTTTGTAGATGTAGGAGATATTGTAATATCAGGAAATAGAAGCGATAATCAGCTTGCAGCAATAGAATGTGGTGCTAACTGCATAATAGTTACAGGAGGCTGTGAAGTAGACAACAATGTTATTGAAGCTGCAAAGAAAAAAAAGTGTATTATAATGACCACTCCAAACGATACCTTTGCAACTGCAAGACTTATAAATCAAAGCATACCTGTAAAACATATAATGACAACTAACAACATCATCAGCTTTAATGTAGATGATTTTGTAGATGAGATAAAAGACAAGATGCTTAAAACAAGATATAGAAGCTATCCTGTTGTAGATGAAAATAACAAAATCATAGGCTTTGTTTCAAGATATCATTTGATATCACAAAATAGAAAAAAAGTAATACTTATGGATCATAATGAAAAATCTCAATCAGTTAATGGAATAGATGAAGCTGAAGTTCTTGAAATAATCGATCACCATAGAGTTGGAGATGTTCAAACAGGAAAACCTATATATTTTAGAAATGAACCTGTTGGAAGCACTGCTACTATTGTTGCTAATATATATTTTGAAAATGGCATAAGACCATCAAAAAGCATAGCTGGAATTTTATGTGCTGCAATAATATCCGATACTTTAAATTTCAAATCTCCTACATGCACTTTTGTAGATAAGCTAACAGCTGAAAGACTTGCTGAAATGTCAAATATAAACTTAGATGAATTTTCACTTAAAATGTTCAGAGCTGGCACTTCTCTTCAAGGGAAAACAGCTGAAGAAATTTTTAACCAGGATTTTAAAGAATTTAATCTTGGTAAATACAAAATAGGTATAAGCCAAATAAATACAATGGATACAGAAAGCATATCTGAAATAAAAGAATCTTTAATTAAATATATGAATCATATATGTGAAGAGAAAAACTACAATCTTGTTATAATGATACTAACTGACATAATAAAAGAAGGTTCCGAACTTTTATTCGTTGGAGAAAGTAAAGAACTTATTTCTAAAGCCTTCAATGTTCCAATAAACGGAAACAGCGTATATCTTCCTGATATAGTATCAAGAAAAAAACAAGTTGTACCTCCTCTTTCAACTGCAGCAGCAGAATAAAACAAAATGCGCTTGTTTATACTTTTTCAAGCGCATTTTTCTAATTCATATCATAACTTTTACTATCAGTATCCATAAAATCTCCCCAAAAAAATTTTAAATATTATAAATTTGACACCTTTACTGAAACAGGCTGTTCGAAAATTCCTCGTTTAACTTCAGTTGCAGTAATGTGGCTTGCCTTTAACTTTTCAGTAAGATAATTACATGCATCCCATGGGTTGATTTTATCTCCGCAGGTAAACACATCAACAGCTGCATAACCTAGTTCCGGCCATGTGTGTATAGTAAGATGTGATTCTGAAATAACCACAACACCACTCACACCCATAGGACTAAACTTGTGAAAAGCAACCTCTCTAATTTCTGCTCCTGATGAAAGCGCTGAATCGACCATAACTTTTTCAATAAGTTCTCTGTCGTTTAGTATTTCGGAATCACATCCGTAAATTTCAGCAAGAATATGACGACCCAATGCGTTCATTCTAACTCTCAACCTCCCTTAAATTAATGTTTTATTAAATACATCAAATAAATTGTATCAAATTTGACCAAAATGTCAAGCAAATTTATTAAAATCCCAAAAAAAATTAAAATAGAAATAAAACTTATGATTTTTTCTTAAAATATCTCCATATTTTATATCAATATTATACTCGCTTAATTTTATAATATGCTTTTAAAAAATAAAATAAACTCAATATTAAAAAATAGTTTTATTTTTTAATATTGAGTTTGAGTTTATTTTTTTATCTTTAAATAAAATTTATAAAAAATTATACACTCTCTACATCTTTCAATGATAAGCTAACCCTTTTAGATTCTAAGTCTATTCCTATTATCTTTGCCTTTACTATTTGACCTATTTTAACAGCATCCTGAGGTTTATTAATCCTCCTATCAGAAAGGTTTGATATATGAATAAGCCCATCTACACCTGGAATTATTTCAGCAAAAGCTCCAAACTCAGCAAATCTTACTATTTTAACATCTATTACATCTTCTGCTTTATATTTTTCAATAAATTCCTGCCAAGGCTCTTTTCCCGCCCTTTTAATGCTTCCAGTAACTTTCTTTTCATCTGCGTTAACCTTAATTATTATAAGCTCGACTGTATCATTTTCATTTAATACATCCTTAGGCGTTTTTATTCTCTTCCAAGAAATTTCAGATACAGGTACAAAAACATCTACATCTCCTATATTAATAAATGCTCCTGCATCAATCATCGATTTTACTGTTCCTTTAAATATTTCCCCCTCTTTTACTCTTTCAAAAAATTCTTTTGATCTTTTTTCTCTTTCCTGCTTTAACAAATCCCTTCTTGATACAACAAGTTCAACAGTATTCTTTCTCTCTTTTACATCTATAACCTTAACTGAAAGCTTTTTGCCTATATAAGCTTTAATATCCTCATCCTTTGCTAATCCAACCTGTGAAATAGGCATAAATGCTTTTACATCACCATATTGACATTCAAGCCCACCTTTATTCTCTTTCGTAACAGTAACATCTATATACTGACCATTTTCTTTATATTCGTAGAGTTTATCTATAAATTCCTGCTTTTCGAGAGGTTTTCTACTTACTAAAACATTCCCTTCTCCATCATTCATCTTTATTACCTGAAGCTTAACAGTATCTCCAACCTTAAATTTCTCTTTAAGATTTACTGGGAAATTAGATGCTTCTTCAACAGGAAGAACCGCATCGGATTTATAACCTATATCAAAGAAAACCTCCTTATCATTTACAAGAAGCACTGTGCCACTTACTACGCTGTCCTCGTACACTTCCTCATATCCATTAAAATATTCATCCATTTCATTTAATTCATTTTTAATCATATTTTGCTTATCCACTTTTTTCTTCTCCTTTTTAACATTTATTTTTTGTTCATTATTGATATTATTTATTTTATTAACAACTTCTTTTATTACATCATCAGGAGTTGAAGCTCCTGCAGTAATGCCTATGCTTTTAACATTTTTTAGTGCATTAATATCAAGTTCATCGGCTGTTTCAACAAAGAAAGTAAGAAAACAGTTTTCTTTACAAATATCATACAATTTTCTTGTATTTGAGCTTTCCTTTCCTCCTATTACAATCATAGCATCTACTTTTCTTGAAAGCTCCTTTGCTTCCTGCTGCCTTACTTGAGTCGCACTGCATATAGTATTAAAAATCAATATTTCCTTAGATATTTTAATTAAACTGCATACAATCTCCTGCCACTTTTCCTCATTAAAAGTCGTTTGAGCTACTACACAGATTTTTTCAAAATTTTTTTGAATACAATTTGCATCATCTAATGAATTAATTATAATTGCGCTGTTTTCACACCATCCATTAACACCTTTAACTTCTGGATGATCCTTATCACCAATTATTATAATTTTATATCCTAAAACATAATTCTCTTGAACAATTTTGTGTATATTCTTTACATATGGACATGTAGCATCAACTATATCAGAATTTAAAGCCACAAGTTTATCATAATCTTCCTTGGATATTCCATGGGATCTTATTATAACTTTACACTGCTCATCTATATCAGATATATCCTCTGCAACATCAACACCCTTAGATTTTAAATTCTCAATAACCTGCCTATTGTGTATAATAGGTCCTAATGTTACAGCCCTTTCGCCCTTTAGAGCAACATCTTCCGCTTTTTTAACTGCATTTTGAACGCCGAAGCAAAAACCTGCACTATTTGCAATAATAATCTGCATATTATTCCCCCTTAAGTTCGTACAGTTTTTGTATGACCATTTGACTTAATTCAAGATAGTCATCATTTGTCATTTTTTCTTTTTTATATTTAGAAAAGTCAATAGGTTGCCCATATTGAACCTTAATCCTCGAAAACAATCTATAACTGCCAGTAATAAGGGTAGGAATAACTACTTTCCCCGACTTAATAGAAAACATCGCTACTCCAGGATTTGCTTGACCAAATTTTCCCGTCTTAACCCTTGTTCCCTCTGGAAAAAGCCCCACGACCTTTTTATCCTTTAAAAGTTTTAAAGTCATCTTAATAGCATTCAAATCAGCTTCTCCTCTTTTTACTGGATATGCTCCTAAACCTTTTAATATCACTCTTATAAAAGGATTTTTAAAAAGTTCTTTTTTAGCAATATATCTGATTCCCCTTGGGCACGTTATTCCAACTATAACAGGATCTCCAAAGGAAAAATGATTAGGACATATAATAGCACCATCATCCTTAGGAATATTTTCAGTTCCAACAACCTCAATTTTGTAGATTAAATGAAATATAATCCACATTAAATATTTTGCAAAATTATAAAAAATCATGCTTTCACTCCCACTTTTTTAACAATAGAAATTATTTCACTTACAACATCATCAATAGTTTTAGATGTAGTATCTATCTCGAGAGCATCATCAGCTTTTCTTAATGGATTTACTTTTCTCGTAGAATCTATTCTATCTCTATTTTCAATATCTTTGCATATATCTTCAAAGGTAACATCGTTTCCTTTTTCAATCATTTCCTTATATCTTCTTTTAGCTCTTTCTTCGACTGTTGCAGTAAGAAATATTTTAATATTAGCATCTTTAAGTACATTAGTACCAATATCTCTTCCATCCATTATTACACTTTTAAAGGATGCCATCCTTCTTTGAAGCTCCACTAATTTTTCCCTGACATATGGAATAGCTGCAACATCAGAAACTTTGCTGCTGACCTCAATTTTTCTTATGTCCTCCGATACATCTTCTTTATCAAGATAAATTTTTCCATTTACAAAATCTATATTAGTTTCATTTAAAATTTTTTTAATAGCATCGATATCCTCTAAGCATATACCTTTTCTTATTAATTTAAGAGTAATCGCTCTATACATCGCTCCTGTATCTATGTATTCAATTTTTAATCTTTCAGCTACAATTTTTGAAATCGTACTTTTTCCTGCTCCTGCAGGTCCATCCACCGCTATTACAATATTTTTCATAATACCCTCCATAAAACCACAATAATATATATTCAATGCAATTTAAAAAATTCCTTCATGCAAAATATAAAACTATAAATCCTTTCTTAAATCTTTTGCACCTTTTATATATATATGTTTAGCCTCCTCTTGTTTTATATCTTTATTTACAAACATCAAAACTCTTATACATTTTTCAAGGCTCTTTTCTACATACATCTCCTGAAGACACATAAGGGCTGCCTTTACTATTCCCATATTCCTTGCAGCTTCTGCAGGATAAGCAGAAGTTATATCCCTTGTACAAGAAAAAATTATTGATATTATATCATCTATTTTAATATTATTAGCATTTATAATCTTTTTAAGAAGTTCATCAGTAGAGGTTAAAACCTCTTGTTTATCATCCTTTTCAATAGTAGTTGCTCCCCTTATGCAATACATATACTGTCTCTTATACACATCTCCGAGCCCACGAGACCAG
>JAOADY010000119.1 GCA_026417075.1 Caloramator sp. | reverse complement strand
AAAATTACCATCTTTACTTGTTAACATAACCGATGCTTTAGATGAAAAATCTGTGTTTGCCTCATCTGTAATTTTTTTCTTCATTATTTTGCTTGAATCTTTATCTGCTATATAAACTCCATTTTTATCTATTAAAAATGCGCTTCCTGTATTTCCTATATTTATACTGCCTATAAAATTTTGAATCATTTTAAGATTTATATCTGAAGTTGCAACTCCTATAAAATTCTTGTTACTATCAAAAAAAGGAACGGTTGCAGTTATCATTGATGTTTTTAAAACTTCATCGTAATATGCCTCTGACCAGGCTACCCCTGAAGGAATACTTTTACCTATTTTATACCAATCATATTTAAAATAATCATAGCTTTCGCTACTATATTCATCAGTGTAAACAATACTTCCTTCTTTGCGGTAAACGTATGGGCCAAAATATTTTATTCCTTCTTTATATTTATTTGGTTCATACCAAATACCAGCACCAAAGCTTTCAGGGTTAGTAGATAAAACCTCTTTTAATAATTTTTCATAATGTTCTTTGCTCATTACACTGCCTGAAGATTCTGCTCCCTTTGCAAGAGCTTCAACAAGTTGCGAATGTTTTGAAAGGCTTTTTTCTATATCTTTTTGGATTGAATCAAGTTTTGCGTTCATTTTATAACCTATTTCCCTATTTATAATTGTTTTACCTGATTTATAACTTATAGTAGTCATAAGAATCATTGCTACAATAGAAATTGGCAGTATAGCAATTAAAATAAGAAGTTTTACACTTTTTAATTTTGGTAATTTCATTATTAACCCTCCATGAATATGTTTTAATAATTATTTTGCCTTTAGTATCGTTCTCGACCTTATTTTTCATTTTTTTATATTTTAATTTTTAAAATTTTATTTTTTAACCAAAAGATAACAGATATCCTTAGATTATCCCCTTTAATTTCCATTATTATTTTAAATATATTGCATTTATAATACATATATATATTTTTTTAAAACAAATTTTTAAATATGCTTTTCGAGGTGATAATTATTAAGAAAAATCTTATCTATTTAAACTTTACTCTTTCAGTATCAGCGCAGTTTTTACTGTTCTATCTTTTTTTAAAGATAATTCCTTTAGAGCTAAAACCTATATATATCGCTTATTTTCTTCTATTGATTTTGCTGACTTATTTTTACGATAATCTTAAAAGCTTTACTTTTTTAGTTGCTTTTATGTTGAGCATTGCATTTTATTATGTAGCAAAGGCATGGATAAATCCAAAGGGAAAATACAGTCAGCTTAATATTATATTTCAGCAACTTACAATAATCTCTTTATCAGTTTTTCTGTGGATTCAGTCTCTTTATATAAAAAATATTGTAAATAAAAATGAAAATCTTGAGAGAAAAGTTAAGGAGCTTGAAAAAATAAACCCTGAAATAGGTATAATGAATTTTAAGGAATTTTTAGACAGGGCAGAAACGATATATACAGCAATAAAAAGGAGAAAAGAACCGGGACAACTGCTAATAATTAAGCTTGCTAATATTAGTACAGAAGAAAACTTAAAATCATCTAAAACCCTTATGAAGCTTTTAGGGGAAGCAATAATAAAATCCATAAGAAAAAATTATGATATCGTAGGAATTTATGATGACAATACATTTATAGCGCTTCTTCAAAATACGAATGAATTTGGAAGTGAAATTGTTATAAATAGAATCAAGGATAACATAAGCAAAATTCAAAGTTTAAACTATGATACTCTTTTAGCTGATTTAAAGTTTGTAGTTAAAAATGTAGACAATAATTTTATTAGTTTTGATGAATTTATAAAATCTTTTTTGAATGTAGGTGAATAAATGTTTTCAAAGCTTGTTATAATAACTTCAATATTGTTTTGGATTTTAATTTTATATTATTCTATATTAACTATATATGGTCTTATATTTAAAATTAAGGAAAAAAGAAACGAAAAAAAACTTAGCGAATACCCAAGCGTTGATATACTTATACCTGCTCACAACGAAGGAAAAGTTATATTTGAAACTCTTGATGCCATGGTTAATCTATATTATCCCGGAGAACTTAATATATATCTTCTTAACGATAATTCGGTAGATGATACTGGTAAAATTGCTGATTACTTTGCAAAGCATTTTAAAAATGTTTATCATATAAGGGTTCCTCTTGGAACTCCTAAGGGCAAAGCAAGAGTTTTAAACTATGGTTTTTCTATTTCAAAGAGTGATATGGTTGTTATATATGATGCTGACAACCAGCCCGAAAAGACGGCACTTATTAGGCTTGTAGAAAAAGCCATGGAAAGGAAAGAATATGCAGGAGCAGTGGGATATGTAAAAACTATAAATATGTACAAAAACTCATTAACAAGAATGATAGGTCTTGAATTTATGGTGTTTCAGCTTTTAATGCAGTCAGGAAGGTGGATGCTTTTTAAACTTGGCTCCCTGACAGGTACTAATATGCTTGTTAAAAGAAAGGTTTTGGAGGAAGTAGGGGGATGGGATGCCTATGCCCTTGCAGAAGACGCCGAATTGTCAGTTAGAATTTATTCTAAAAACTATCTTTTGCCTGTTGTTACATCTTCAATAACATGGGAGCAAGAACCAGAAAAACTAAATGTATGGATAAGACAAAGAACCAGATGGATGCAGGGAAACCTTTATCTAATAAGTAAAATAATTAAAGATAAAAACACGATAAAGGGAATTAATAAATTTAACACTTTTCAGATGGTTTCAATATACTACCTTTTCGTAAGTCTTGTAATAGCCTCAGATATATGGTTTATTATGGGGCTTTTGGGGAAAATAAATATTGATTATCAAATCCCTCTTCTTATATTGTGGTTTGAAACTCTTTGGATATATGCAGTTCAAATCGTAACTTCAGCAGTTGTTGAAAAGGAAATAAACTTTAAAAACATACTCTTTGCAGTTCTTATGTACTTTACCTACGCCCAGTTTTGGATATACCTTGTAATAAAAGGTTATTTCCTTCAAATAAAAAATAGCTTTAAAAAAGTTGAGCCTGAGTGGGACAAGACATTGCGATTTTAGAGACAAGCCGAGGGACAGTTACTTATTACAGATACTTTAGCTAATAAGCTTGAGGCTTGAGGGACTGTTAAATAATTTAGTCTCTTATTATTAGGCAACACTTTTTCAACTTCTAAGTGTTGCCTTTACTCTATCGGGGTTTAAAATGAGCATAAAAGCATCCTTTGGGCAGTTTACAACAATATCAGCAAAACTTAAAAGTTTTCCGCAGCATCCCTCCTGTCCTATAATTGCAATAGACAAATCGCATATTTTAAACATTTCTAAATCATTATAGCCATTTCCAACGCAAATAGTTCCGCCTTCTAAAGATTTTACAATATCTCTTTTAAATATAGCCGCATTTTCACTTGGAAAGGTCATTAAAGTAACATTCAAATCCCCACACTCTCTTTTAACAGTGCCATAGGTATCCGCCGTTAATATATACACCTTTGCGTATCTTGCTATCTCATTTATCAATTCTTTTATTTCGCTGCTCATAATACCATCTACTGCAATAGTTCCGTTATAATCAAAAACCACATTTTCAACCTTTAATTCTCTTCTCCCAGGTATAATAAATTTAAGCATGCTAAACCTCCTTATCCATATATTCCTTCTATATATATTTTAGTTCTGTCATCTTTTGGAGAGTTAAAAAAGCTATTAGTATCACTAAACTCTATAATCTCTCCGTCTAATAAAAAAGCAGTATAATCAGATATTCTTTTAGCCTGGGACAAATTATGGGTAACTATTATTATTGTATAATCCTTTGATAAATTTTTAATCATCTCTTCAATTTTTTCGATATTTATAAAATCGAGGGAAGAACAGGGTTCATCTAAAAGAAGAACTTCTGGTTCAACCGTCAAAGCCCTTGCTATACAAAGCCTTTGTTGCTGCCCTCCTGATAGCTTTAAAGCATTCATATTCAAATTGTCCTTAACTTCATCATAAAGCCCACATATTTTAAGCTTGTCCTCTACTATCTTCATAAGCTCATCCTTGTTTTTTATACCAAAATATTTAGGTGCATATATCATATTTTTATATATTGAAAAAGGAAAAGGGGTTGGGTTTTGAAATACCATAACAACCCTTTTTCTAAGCTCATAATCCATTATTTCTTTGACATCCTGTCCTTTAAAATATATGCTTCCCTTTACATTTGAATCTTCCTCATCGTATATAAGACCGTTAAGAGTCTTTAAAAGCGTAGATTTACCGCATCCTGAAGGACCAATAATAGCTATTGTGCTTTTTTCTTTTATATCTAAAAATATATTTTTTAAAACATCCTTCTTCCCATATTTAACGCATAAATCTTTAATATTTATTATGTCATTCATTTTTTCCACCCCTTAAAGCTAAGGTATACGCACCTGCATTAATTATAATCAATATAAGCATAAGAACAAAGGCTGTTCCGTAAGCCTTTTCCATTGATATTCCCTCGTTGACCAATATATAAAGATGATAGGGAAGAGCCATAGAAGGATCAAAGATGCTTTTTGGAACTAATGATGATAAAACCGCACAGGTTAAAATTATAGGAGCAACCGCTCCCATGGCAAATCCTCCTGAAAGGGCTAAAGTTGACAAAGTCTCTTTTTTAATAATAGGTAATACTAATTTTAAAATAGTATATGCCTTCCCAACCCCAAGGGCATAGGATGAATTTATAACATCCCTTTTTATTTCTTTTAAAGCCTTTTCTACTCTAATTTCAATAAAAGGAAAAATCATAATTCCAAGGGTTAACCCTCCTGAAAGGAGGGATTTCCCAAAATTTAGATTTAGTACAAAAAAAGTATATCCAAAGAGCCCAAGAACTATGGAGGGTATTCCCGATATACATTCTGTTATTAAATTAATAAACAAAGCTGTTTTTCTACTTTTGCAGTAAAAAGATGTATATATTGCACAGGCAATACCAAATATACCGGCAAAGGCAGTTGAAATAAGAAGTAAATATAGGCTTCCTATTATTGCAGGAAATATTCCTCCCTCTTTTCCAAAAACATCTCCTTTAGGCTTATCAAAAATAAACTTCAGATTTATGCTTTTATAGCCTTTTAAAAATATGTATAAAAAAATAAACAGTATTACAACAATAACAAATATTCCGCTTATTAAGCTTAACAATTTTATTATGGAAAATCTTGATTTTTTCATAGCATTACCCCACTAAATCAATGCTTTTTTGATAATATTTAATATTACGTTTATAAATAATATCATTATCATTAAAATAAATCCTGCAGCAAATAGTGCGTGATAATGAAGACTTCCAACCTGTACAGTACCCATTTCAAGGGCTATTAGTGAGGAAATAGTTTCTGCCTTGCCTAAAAGCCTTGGCATTATAGGAGAATTACCCGTAACCATCATGACAGCCATAGTTTCACCAAGGGCTCTCCCTAAAGCCATTATAACCCCTGCAAGTATTCCCCTTTTTGATGCTTTAATTATCACATTCCACACAAAATACCACTTAGATACTCCCATTGCCTTTGATGCTACATAATACCTGTCCATATTTTTTCTAATAGATTCATCTATAGTTGATATTACAAAAGGAAGTATCATAATAGAAAGAAGAAGTGCTCCTGCTAAAACCGTTTCCCCCGTTGCCATTGAAAATTTATCTTCAAAGAACTTAACAATTATTAAAAGCCCTATAAAACCATATATAACCGACGGAATTCCTACAAGCATATCAATCATAGGTTTTATAATTTTTCTTACTTTTTTATCCACAACAAAGGACAAAAATACAGCACAAAAAAGTCCAACAGGCAGTGCAATTAAAACAGATAAAAATGATATATAAAGTGTTGATAAAATCATAGGGAGAAGCGAAAATTGCGGCTTTGAAGACAATGGTCTCCACATATTTCCTTTTAAAAATAATTCTACTGGAACTTTTTTAAAAAATGGTATACTTTCTTTAAAAATAAAAATTATAATTAAAAAAAGCAAAGATATTGATATTAAAGTCAGCATTTTAACAGCAAAAGAAAATATAACTTCGAAAATATTTTTTCCTTTTATCATTAAAATTCACCTACAAATAAATTCTCTACATATAAATATGCATAACTACATGATAAAACAAATCATATAGTTATGCATATAGTTTTAATCATTATTTAACAGAAATATATCCGTTTTGCTCCACAGCTTTTTTACCTTCCTCGGATAATACATAATCCATAAATTTTTGCTCTTGAGGTGATAATTCACCCTTTTTAATTATTAATAAAGGTCTTTGGATTTTATAAGAACCATTTAATACATTATCAACAGTAGGCTCAACATTATCTACCTTAAATGCTTTTATCTTATCTTTATTTTGATTTAACATTCCAAAGGATACATATCCTATAGCATCTTTATTTTCAATTAGTTTTGCTGCAAGAGCTCCCATTGATGGAGCTTGTATTGCATCAGCTCTAACTTCAGTGTCTCCCATTATGCTCTTTTGGAAAACTTCGTGTGCCCCGCCGCCTAAATCACGGGTAACTACTACTATTTCCTTATGTGGAAGAGATTTATCTATCTCATCCCAATATTTAATTTCTCCGCTGAATATTTTCTTAATTTCTTCAGTAGTTAAATTATCTTTTATTTTTAATATAGGATTAGAACTATTAACTGAAATCGTTAAAGCATCTACTCCTATTTTAAATTCTTTATAATTTTCTATTTTGCTCTTTTCATCATCCTTTACTGTCCTTGAAACCATTCCAAAGTCAGCTGTATTTTCCATAACGCTCTTAATTCCTGCACCAGAGCCTCCTGAAGAAACATAGATGCTTATATTTTTATTGGGGAATGAACTATCGATTTTATCCCAGGTTTTATTTTTTTCTATGTAGTCAGTTGAGATTTTAGAAATTATTGGTGCTATAGTTGAAGAACCATTGAACATTATTTCTGCTTTAAAATTATTGCTACTGTTTTCTTTGCTTTGATTATTCTCTTTATTTGAGCAACCTGAAAACAACAAAGAAATTACTAAAATTGAACTGATTAATAGTGTTGTAACTTTTTTCATATAAGTTCCCCCTTAATAATAGTTTCCAAATGTAGAATATCATACATTAAAAATATTATTAAATTTATTTTATAAATACTTGTACTTATATTTATTTAATATTTCTATAAAATACGGTAAAATGGGAACTCATTAATATATTATTTTTATAAAAACATTATATATATAATAGTCAATCTTTTTTTCAAAGTATTGTTTTAATTTGAATACTTCTTTTTACTTATCTAAAGCTAAATCATTAAAACCACATCTCAAAGCAACATCTTGCATATTTTAAAATAAAATCCTATAGCCTTTTTCTATAATCATTCATATAACTATTTAAAATACAAAACCAATTGATGCTTTTAATTTGTTATAATTACAACATTGTTAATATTAATACTGCAGGAGGATGGTCTTTATGGAAAAAAACGCAATTGTAGATTTAGTAAGGAGCAAAGCTGAAGGTTACTTTCAAAGAGGAGAATTTTTTTGTTCAGAAGCAGTAGTTCACACTATTAATGAACTTTTAGGCTGGCCCTACAGCAAAGATATTGTGAGAATGGCTTCAGCTTTCCCAATAGGAATGGGTAAATCAGGATGCCTTTGCGGGGCTGTAAGCGGAGGTGCAATGGCTCTTGGCATGGCTTATGGTAGAAAACATGGCGAGGCTATGAATGAAAAAATGTTTCCTATAGCCAAAGAATTGCATGATTATATTAAAAACCTTTATGGTAGTACATGTTGTAGAGTGCTTGTTAAAAATTATGAATTTGCAAGCCCTGAAAGAAAGGTTCATTGCGTTAAAATAACCGGTGAAGTTGCTGCATGGATTGCTTCAAAATTATTAGATGATCCTGAAGTATCGTCAAAAATTAATCCTGACTTTAAATAATGAGGTGAATATATGGCTAATATTATCAAAAAGCTTCCAATTCCTATAGCTGGACTTATGCTGTCCTTGGCATCATTAGGTAATTTATTGTCTTCATATAATATAATGTTCAAAAATATATTTGGAACTATAGCAGGATTAATATTAGTTTTAATAATTATAAAGCTTTTTACAAACCTAAAGGTTTGGATAAAGGATTTAGACAACCCGTTAATTGCAAGCGTTGCGCCAACTTTTTTTATGGCGCTTATGGTTTTATCTGTATATATTAAACCTCTTTTACCTAAACTTGCTCTTTTAATTTGGGCAGTTTCAATTATTGCCCATATAATTTACATTTTATTCTTTACAAAAAAGTATATTCTTAATTTCGATATTAAGAAATTTTTACCAAGTTATTTCATTGTATATGTAGGATTAGCAGCTGCTTCATTGTCTGCACCTGCTTTTAAAATGCAAAATATAGGGCAAATAATATTCTGGTTTGCTTTTATAGCATATTTGATTTTGCTGCCTGCAGCTCTTTATAGGACTTTTAAATATAAGGAATTTGCAGAGCCAGCACTTCCATCGATTGCTATCTTTACAGCACCAGCTAACCTTTGTCTTGCAGGATACTTAAGTTCTTTTACAAATAAAAGCATATTCATAGTTTACTTTTTAGGAATTTTATCTTTTATAATGTTCATATTCGTTATTTTATATCTGCCAAAAATGCTTAAAATAAAGTTTTATCCAAGTTATTCATGCTTTACGTTCCCCTTTGTAATAACTGCAATAGCTATGAAGATGACAAATGTTTTGCTTAAAAAATTAGGAAAAGCAGTTCCAATAATGCCTCAATATATAAAATTCCTTGAAATACTTTCAATAATTATGGTTTTATATGTATTAATAAGATATTTGATATTCTTAACTTCAAAAGATACTAACATAAAAGTTCAAAAAACAATATGAGAACCGTAAGCTGTCCTCATATTATTGATAAACCCCTTGATTTTTAAAATTCAAGGGGTTTTTTATGGGTTAGCATATAAATTTTCAAAATAAAAGGAGGGGCAGTTACTTATTATGCCTACTTTGCAAACTTTGCTTGCGATAAAAAATGCCGCTAACTAACAAGCCAAAATTATACATTGCTATATGTGTAAATTGGTACACTCATTTTAATAAAACCACTTCGTTGGCAGTAAAAATGTATAGGGAATTGTAATAATTGCAATAATAATAGATGTTTTCATTCTTAATTTATTATCTTTTATAATGCTTTTAAAAGTAAATTTATAATTAAAGAAAAATATAAAAAAGCCCGAAATAAGCATAGATATTATAATTATAATTAATGAATAAATATTGCTGAAAGGATTAAAATCTATACCTTCAATTAGTTTTTCCGGCAATTTCCATGTGCTCCCAAGTATTCCTATTATAAATAAAATAGATGCTCCAATTATATCGGCTAAAAATCCATATCCCCAAACCTTAAATATGGAGCTTTTATAAAATTCCTTTAGTTTTAAATTTAGTCTAGTAAACTTTAAAAAATAATAACATGCTATAATTACAACACTATCAATTATAAAATTCCCAAAAAGCACTACAAAAGCTAAAGGCGGTAAAAAAATTAAAAACCAAATTGGGAATATTAAGTTATATAATTTTACAGTTTTCAAACATTTCACTCCTCTAAAATTCTTAAAGCTCTTTCAACATGATTATTTTGCAATATAAATACAATTATTAAAGTTCATTCCTTTATTCTGGTTATAATCTTTTTAGATATTTTTATTAATTAGAAAAAACTTAGCAATATATTTTATAACCTTTATAATATCTTAGGTATAGTTTTTGTCTGCTAATAATTATTTTAATAGGAATACTTCTCTATAATCTTTAATACACTCAGATTTATATATTCTACCAGTAATTATGAATTTGAAGATGCCGCAGCTGCACCAGCTGAACAAGCTGCAACTATTGCTACTTGATTTTGAGCAATAATAATTGAATTAATGCTGTTTGCCAAATTTATTGGCAATATACCTTGCTTTGCTCCATTTATATAATAGCTTGATACAATATTAGAAGATAATATCGTTCTTACAGAAGATGCCATATTCCAAAAGCCAAAGCCTTTTTTAGTATATATGTAATCATATACCTCTTTAACATCACTAACTATTTTATCAATATCGTCACAAATAAGAGTTAAAACTCCAAGGGATGAAAGATCACTATATTTAAAACTACACTTTTTCTCCTTAAGTTTTTTGTATATTTCTACTGCCCTTTCACATTTTATATTTGTATCCTCTTCTCCAAGGACTAAAACATGGGAGAGAGTTTGAAGAGCGTTACCCTTCCCAAAACCTAATTTATTTAAAAAGTTATAAATCTCTTCAATTTTTTCTAAAGCTGCATCTACATCTAAATCAGTTATTGATAGTATTGCTGAAAATACATAATCATCGGAAGAAGTTATAAAAAAATGTTTTTTCTTCATTCCACTGTAAAATTCCTTCATCCTTTTTATTTTAAAGTCATAATCTCCCATTTGAACTTCCTTTGCTATAATATATGCTGCCCAAGGTGTATAAAGGCTGTTTTTAATACCATCTTCCTTCATTTTTTCAAATATACTCATCATATCATTAAAAAACTGTTCATAATTTTGTTCAAAGGATAAAAGACAAGATAACATAAAGCTGTTAGTTGTTCTAAAATAGGATGTCCAACTTGTATGTTCTTTAATATATTTTTTTATCTCATCGATCTTTTCAGCATCAATATTTTGCTCTTTCATAGCATAAACCATAGCACCAAAATACTTTACAAGGGGAGGATCCCATTTGAATCTGTCTTTTAACATTTGATAATTTTCAGATAATAAGTCAACTCTTCTAATAAGTACACTATCCATAAGGCACCTCTTTTCAAAATTTAATTGTATATATCTATTCTATACTTATATACATATTCATTTTAAAATTAGGATAAATTTAGGTTAAATAAAGTTTGTATTAAACATTATGCAGATTTTAAACAAATATAAGATAATTGTATTGAATTAGTTGATTATGGTGTAAATATTAGATATTCATTTTTTATTGATTTGCAGGAATATGACGTTAAAAAAGCTCTAAATAGCGCTGAAAGAATCAAAGAATTTATAATGAACAAATTATGAGCACTTGTAAATAAGTAATCATAATTTAAATACTTAAAGTACTGTATAGATATAATTTTTTTATATTAGTTGTTTGTTTTTTAAGTATTTAAGTAAGCTTGGCTTTTTCGAAAGTTTCTTGCCTATAATCTTTGGGCACTAAATCACTCAAACATAGCTTCCTTTAATTTTATTTCCTTTTTATCCAAATCAACCACTGCTTCAATTCCATAGGGAATTATGCATCTTGGATATGCATGTCCAAAATTTACATTATATAAAATAGGAAGGTTTTTGTTTTCAATAACCCTATTATAAACCTCTTTATACTCATTATAATATTTCTCATCTTGAGGTTTTCCAACAATAATTCCACTAATAACATCAAATATGCCTCTATTTTTTAAAACAATGAGCTCCTTTTCAAATTTTTCAGGTGTAGGCTTTTCTTCGCAGGTCTCGATAAATAATATCTTATTCTTCCACTCATCAAGGTCTGGGAACAATCCATACTTCTCACATATAGCTTTTTCATCTTCATATCTATCCTGAGTTAGCATATTATATAAACTTTCAAGGCATCCTCCTAAGAGCCTTCCATTAAACTTCCCTTTACCCTGTAAAACTTCATATCCTTTTTCCTCTAAATGTTTTACCCTACTTGTACCTAATGCCTTTGAAGAAAAATCCTTTCTTTCCTCATACCATACATCACTTGATTCGATAAAATCTTCATTATTGTTTTCAAAAAACTTTAAAAATGATTTTCTTGTATATGGGAGCATCTCTTCATCAAGTTCAGCTAAATCACAAAGAAAATTAGGACCATAAAAAGTTACCATACCAAGTTTATAAAACATCAAATGATTAATTGTAGTATCAGAAAATCCGGTAAATAATTTGGGATCCTCTTGAACAGAATTAATAAAATCTTTATCTTCTAATAAATATGGTAGCGTTCTATAGGTATCATTTCCACCGATTGCACAGATGATGCCTTTTATTGACTTATCATAAAAAGCATCTTTTAAATCCTGTGCTCTATCCTCTGGATGATTTTTTAAATACTCTATTCCTTTTAATGCATTTGGCATTACAACTGGTATCAGCCCAAATTCCCTTATCCTTTTTAAACCTAAATCCAATTGATGTTTTACAAAATCCTCACCTAAAATACCGCTGGATAAACTTACAACTGCAACTTTATCTCCTTTTTTTAATGATCTTGGTTTTATCAAAAATATCACTCCAAACATTTATAATAATCTTTTTTAATCTATTTACTATAAAAATCTTTTACTGCATTAAAGAATTCATCTATATTTTCCCATTTTGACATCGATGGAATATCGCAACCTGATGAAATTATAAAATTATGATACTTACTACATTCTTTCATAAGAGAAATTGTTGCTCTTCTTATTGATTCTTTAGTTCCATTTTTAAATTCTTCAACTGGATCAATATTTCCCATTGCTACAATATTACAAGGTATATGAGGCATTATCTTAGCCATATTTATTGCATTCCCAAAATGTAAAACCAAACAACCGTTATTAATAATAGATTTGAGAATTTGATTAATATTATTGCCGCAATTATGATAAATAATAATAAAATTATCGTCTTGTACTGCATCAACTATTTGTTTTATATAATTTCCTGAAAATTCCCATTCAATTAAAGGAGATATAATACCTGATAAAGGTTCAGCTATTATAACCCCATTAGCTCCAACTTTTTTATATGCTCTACAGTATTCAATTATAAAAGCTGTTGTTTTTTTTAAAATCATATGAACCATATCTGCTTTTTCATAACAATAAGTCATAATCTTTGAAACATCCATTAATATTCCTGCCAAAGAAAAAGGGCCTATTACACTAGCAAAAACAGGTCTATCTGTAATAATTTTAGCTGCTTTCTCAATTGCCTCAATATATATACCTGTACGTCCATATCCAATTTTAGGAATTTCAAGTGTTTCTGCTTCATCTTTTGTAGATACTATACTGCCAATTACCGTAGGAACTTCATTATCTGAAAAACTAATAGTAGATCCAAAACATTCTGCTTCAACTGATAAATCCATTAAACTTACAGAAGCAGCCGAATCTATACGTTCTGCAACTATTTTCATCCCTTTCGATTGAAGATGGCTATCAAATATTAATTCTTTTACACTAATATTCATAAGCTGAATTACAGGAAAAGAAAGAATGGGCATAGGTTTCTTTACTGGAGCTTTTATAATTTCTATCACCCACTGTTTCATATTCCTTTGCATTTTATATCCTCCGTTAAACAAATATTTTTATAAAAATCAAATAATAATTAACCGTCCTTCAATTTTACTATTATAAGCAGCAACACCATTTACCTTACCAATAACGATTAATTTTCATCATCATCCGCAATTTTAATCGCCCTGTCTACACTATAGATAAGTTTATTTTTAATAGCTTTTAAACTATTTGCTTCATCTTCTGACTTTGCTTTATAAACAGCATCTTTCAATACGATTTTTAAAGTTTCATAAGAAATAGAAGACTACGTTTTTATTTACAATCCTTTTCAAGAATAATTGTTGCTGAACTCCCATCTACAGAAGAACATAACACCCCTCCGCTTCCCTTTAGATTTGTTATTATATTAAATATTCTCCATCCTTCTTTTCCGTATTCGTTTAAAGTTTTTTCTAACTCCTCTGCATCGTTTAAATCAAATCTCCATTTAAAAACCTTATACTCGTACATATAATCCTCTCCTTTTGTTATAATTTACCTATTTTTTTGTTAATTTGCTATGAGATAGTACTTTGTAAAATAATTATACCATCAAACAATTTTTTTTAAAATCTTCAAGGGAAACGATTACTTATTATCTGCACCATAACTTTAAATATCAGATAAATATAACCTTAACTACCATAATTATTTTATTTTTATAAATCGGATAGTATTTAACCAAAAATTATATTGAAATAGAAATAAAGCAATAAGCTATGAGGAGGTTCAAAATGAAAAAACTAAATAATTATATCAATTTAGGACTTCTCTTCAATGTAATTTCAATTGTTTCATATTGTTTTAATCTCTTACCAAGTTTTATTGAAGGACTATGTACAGGATTAGGAATTTCATTAATATTCATAGGATTATATGCAGAAAATCATAGTATTGAAAAATTTAAAAGCCGCAAAAAATATTTATTAAACAAAGCATTAGGAAAATAGACAAAATAAAATATGCCCCTTATATCAAATATTTTTTCGTTTACTATAAGGGAGCATATTTAATAAATTGAAATAAACTTTTTTTCCTAATGTCAAGCCTTATTTAACACTTTACCGCTTATAAAATCGTCAGAACTTTTATCTGCACAAATCAATCGCATAATTTAAAATCGTATCATAGGGATTTATTGTATTATCTCTATTTTTGTCACTATATTCAACAGCTTTTATAAAATCATCATATTTCCACTCAACATATATATCCGGCTGGGTATGATATTCTTCATTTGAAACACCATCAGGATTAAGGCCCATATCTATTGGAAATCTCACTAAAAGCCCACTGTTAGGAAGAACGGCTATGGCTGGGTCTATTCCTATTCCATCCCCTCCGGTTGTTGTACCTACAAGAGTTGCAAAACCTGATGCCTTAGCAAGGGCTGCAAAGGTTTCCGCTGAAGAATAAACATAATCATCAACAAGGAGAAATATTTTCTCTTTAAATCCAACAGGATTTAAAGGAGCAATTTTTTTATCGCTTTCTATAAATCCCCAAAATAAATTCTTCACCTCCTTAGGATAGTTTAAATTCTTTGGAAGCTTATCTACTGATTTTGTTAAAATACCCCTTGATACCAAAAAAGGCTTTATCTCTCTTCCACCTCTAAAAAGAATATAAAAGCTTGCTCTTATATTCTTATTTATAAGAGGAGAAATTATATTTTTATAATAATTTTCGCTCCCCCCTCCGTTACCCCTTATATCTATAATAAGATAGGGATAATCCTTAATACTCTTTAAGAAAGAATATATACCATCCCTGTCCTTTTCTACATATTCATAGGAAAAAGACCACACCTTTAAATAGGCAATCCTATTCTTATCAATTATTCGTGTATCATATACTTTGTCAGGTTTTTCTTTTTTAGTGCTTTCCCAATTTACCTTTTCCCCTTTTAAGATCCTGTCTATAATTTTTCCATTCAAAGTCTTTAACTTTATCTTAATAATTTCATCTTTCTTGCAGGGTAAAACCAAAACATTAACTTTAAGTTTATTTCTTTTAAAATCAAAGCTTAAATAAAAATTATCGATATTTGAGAGCAAAAATTTATCAATCTCTTTTCCATTAACCTCAAGAAGAGTTGAAAACTTAGGTATATCATACTCTTTAAACTTATCATTCCCATTTATGCTTTTGTATGCTATATAATTTCCCTCAACATACTTAAAAGCAATTGGAACTATAAAACTCTCACTTTTTATAATTTCTTTCCACTTATTGTACTTTTTTTCAACATCCTTATTTGAAATAACTTTTCTCCATGCATAATTCTCCAGCCCTTTATATGCCTCTTTGTACATATCATAATCTAAAGGGCTTATTATATTTGTGTGACCGTTTTGCAGAATATTCAGCATTTTGTCTATATTTTTATAAAATTCTGCATTGTCTTTAGAAGAAACTACCATATTTTTAAGTTCCTCTTTTTTAGAGAGAAAATCATAACCGATTTTTCTCTTTAAAACTTCAATATATGGATAATTGTTCACAATTACATCATAAAGATAATTAAAATCTTCAAGTTTTTGATCTTTTGTAAGCTCCCCCAATTCTCCTTTTTTTATATTCACACTAAAATTTATAAACCTTAATAAAAAAAATCCAAAAATCATTAATATAAAAGCAGAAATCATAATAATTAATTTCCCTTTTCTTTTCATCTTCTTCATCCCTTCCTATATTAACTATAAAATATATTCCATTTTACCATAACAATAACTTTGATTGAATATTTAGTAATTTTAGCAAATTTCTAAGTTTATATTTAATAGCGGTAAGGTAATGGAAAATTATATTCATTTTACACTTTAACAATATGCTGTATTATCAAGTCTTTAATTAAGTTTAAAAAATATTTCCAGTAATAACAAATTTTTTTACTGAAATTTTCCAAGAATGTTTCTCTTTTTTAGAGTTATTTCTACCACTTTTTTATAAATGTGATAAAATGGAATTAGAGCTTTATAGGGAGGTGTTTAAAATGGCTGATCCAAGACTTAATAAATTGGCTAATCTTTTGGTAAATTATTCTACAAAGGTAAAAAAAGGCGAATTTGTTTTTGTAATGTGCGAAGACGTTGCAAGTCCATGGATGACAGAAGTAGTAAAAGAAGCCGTTAAAGCAGGGGGACATGTTGAAACAATTCTTACCTGTCAAGAAGTTCAGGAGCAAAAACTAAAAAATGCTACTGATGAACAACTTCAAGAAGAAAATTTAATTTTAAAGTATGCCCTTGAAAAGGCTGATGTCTGGCTTACAGCCTGGGGAACTAAAAATACCAGAGCAAATTCAAATATCGACTCTAGAAAACTTCAGCTTCAATCGAAGGGAGCTGCAAGCTGGAGAAGTGTTTATTCTTCAAGAACAGGAGATGGAAGCCTAAGGTGGTGCGGAACTCAATTCCCAACCTATGCAGACGCTCAAGAAGCTAGTATGAGCCTTAGTGAATATGAAGATTTTGTATACGGTGCAGGTCTTTTAGATAAGGATGATCCTGTAGCTGAATGGGAAAAGATAAGCGCCCAGCAGGAAAGATGGATTAAATACTTAAACACTAAAAAGCAGCTTCACATAATTTCAGAAGGAACCGATATAAAAGTAAATATTGAAAACAGAAAATGGATTAACTGCGATGGAAGGGTTAATTTCCCAGATGGAGAAATATTTACATCTCCAGCAGATATAGGAACCGACGGATACATAACTTTCTCATTTCCTGGAATATACATGGGAAAAGAAATAGAAGGTATAAAATTATATGTTGAGAATGGCATAGTAGTAAAGGCAGAAGCAAAAAAAGGTGAGGATCTACTTCATGCTTTACTAAATACCGACGAAGGTGCTAAAAAGTTTGGAGAAGTTGCCATAGGAACCAACTATGGTATTCAAAAATTTACAAGAAATATGCTGTTTGACGAAAAAATAGGAGGCACCGTACATATGGCAATAGGCGATTCTATGCCTGAGGCTGGCGGTACAAATAAATCTGTAATACACTGGGATATGCTGTGCGATATGAGAAACGGCGGCAGAATATATGCCGACGGTGAACTGTTCTATGAAAACGGAAAATTCATAGAAAGCGTTTTAAATATATAAGTTTATATTAAAAATAAAACCCTTCAGAAAGATTCTTATCTATACTGAAGGGTTTTTTACATTAATTTAATTTTTTAAGCATATCCAATTTATAAATTTAGGAGGAATACAATGGGAAAATATTTTTCTATTGGCGAAATTTCTAAGTTGTCTAACCTATCTGTTCAAACATTAAGGCATTATGATAAATTAGATCTTTTAAAACCTAGTTTAGTAAAAAATAATGGATACAGATATTACTCCCTAGATCAGCTATATTTACTTGATCTAATTAGATTTTATAGAAAATTAGGCTTATCTCTTTCAGAAATCAAAAGGATTATTGCAGATAAAATCGATATAGAAGATACTATTGAACTTTTCCAAAACCAACAATATGAAATAGAAAAACAAATTAAAGAATTAGAAAAACAAAAGGATTTAATAAAAAAGAAACATAAATATATTAAATCTATGCTTAAAAAACCTCAAGGAACAGCTTTTTTAAATAAAAAGAATAAAATTCGAATTGCAAAAATAAAAACGGCAAGTAAAGATTTAGAATCTGCAGAAATACGTTTTAGAAAAGCATTAAAATCTTTTACTAAATTAAATGACATACTTTCACTTGAACTGTTATACGAAATAAAATATGAACCCTCTGTTAATAATAAAAAAGAAGAAAAACACAGTATATGCTTTATCATTACTGATGACTATATAGAAGAGGATAATATTAAAATTTGCGAACTTAATGAAGGACTGTATGCTTCTATAATTTATATTGATTATTATGATAATTATAAAAAGGATGTTGATGAGCTTTTCAAATTTATTGATAAAAAAAATTTACACCCCGAAGGTTCTTTATATGAAAGATATATAGCTTCAGAATTTTCTGATAAAGGTGAAAAAGGATTTATGGAACTATTTATAAAAGTTTGCAAGAATCCTTGACTCTACAATAATTGTATGGTTTATAATCCTCTTTAATAGGAGGTTATAACCATGAAAAAATTTTTAAATTATGTAATTCCATCTATTGTAGGTATGCTTGTAACTTCACTATACATTATTGTAGATGGAATGTTTGTAGGTAAGGGAATAGGAAGCAGTGCTCTAGCAGCAGTCAACATAGCTTTCCCCCCAATTCTTATAGCCACAGCATTAACACTAATAATTTCAATTGGAGGTTCAAATCAAGTTTCAATTGATATTGGCTCTGGCAAATCTAAAGAAGCCATAAATAAATTTAATGAATCTATTTTACTATTAATTATAACATCAATAGGTATGTTTTTAATAGCAGTATTTTTATCAAAACCTATAGCCTATGCTTTAGGTGCCCCAGAAAATTTAATAAACGATGTATATAATTACATAAGATTTTGTTTCTTTTTTTCCATACCATTAGTTTTAAGTCAGGGATTAAATTGCTTTTTAAGAAATGACGGTGCTCCAAAACTTGCCATGATAGCAATGATTTCAGGATCTTTAACAAATATATTATTGGACTATATATTTATATTTAAATTTAAATGGGGAATTAAAGGAGCTGCAATTGCAACAGGTCTTGGAGAATTCATAAGTATGTCTATATCAATTATATATTTTTTAAGAGGCAAAGGAGTTCTTGAATTTAAATTTTCAAAACTTTCTTTATATTTTATTAAAAATACAATACTTATAGGATTCCCTTCATTTCTAACAGAATGTTCAATCGCAGTTGTTACAATATCCTTTAATATTGCAATTTTAAAATACATTGGAGAAGATGGAGTTGCTGCCTATAGCATAATTAGTTATTTAATAACAATTATAAATATGATAATAATGGGTATAGCACAGGGAATACAGCCGCTTTTAAGTTATTATTATGGAGCAAATGAACCAGAGCAAATTAATTATTATTATTTGTTAGCTTTTAAAAGTATCATTATCACATCTATTATCAATTATTTTGTTTTCTTTATATTCGGTAAATCCATTATATCTTTATTTACCTCTAGCAATAAATTAATAAGCATAACATATAAAGCTTTAAAATTGTTTTTTCTTGGGACGTTCTTTGCCGGTATTAATATAATCAATTCTTCCTATTTTCAGTGCATAAATAAAAGTAAAATTTCTACTGCTATATGCCTATTGAGGGGATTTGTTGCTATACAAATTTCTCTTTTAATACTACCTGTAATTTTAGGAGATAACGGTATATGGCTTAGTAATTTAACTGGAGAATTCATAGTATATTTAGTTACAAAATACTTTTTAAAGGATATTATTTGTTATTATCCAGCTATTATGAAATAAAAAAGTCCACAAAACCTTATTTTATAAAGCTTGCGAACTTTAAAGGCTAATATACATAAGTTTTATTATATGGTAAAATATTTATATAAATCTTATTATACTAGCTTAGGAAGGAGAATCATACACACATGAAAAGATTTAGTGTTTTTTTGCTTATTTTTAGCCTATTTTTAAATTCATCGCTTTTTTCAGAGGTTTTTGCAGACACTCAAAAGATTAAATTTTCCGAAATCGCCTTCTCAACCTATAAAAACGTTATAGAATACAAGGGAAATGTTTATTATGTTAATTCAAATGATTCAAATAAGATATACGTTTATAACCCTGTTGATAAAACTAACAAAATAGCTGTAAATATTTTGTCATGTAATAATCTTACTCTATATAAAAATAGCTTATTTTTTACTTTAAATAAATCAATAATAACAGAAAATGATATGGTTATATATAGATATGATATTGATAAAAAAGAACTCAAGCTTATCAAGCTAAAGGACTTAAACTTAAATAATATCGATCAGATAGATGTGTATTCAGATTATATCTATTTTAGAATTGAAAATATACTATACAAGATAAATATTAATAATTACAATGATTGCATTCCGCAAGTAATAAATAAAAATGTTTCAAAATACTTTAACTTTATCATTTATGACGGATACTTATATTGCGCACTGCCAAATCAAAAATTTAAAAGCGCTCAGTATATCTATTCAGGCGAAAGCTTATACAGAATAGACCTTAAATCGTTAAAATTAGAACCAGTAATGGCTAATTTAAGCATAGACAATTTTGAGATATATAATAATAAAATTTATTTTTGTGGTAATTTAGATAATCAGCCAAATAGCGATATTTTGGGTTATTACAATCCATCAACACAAAAGACTGTTTACAAATATATAACTTTTAAAGAATACCTGCCTTACATTGGCAATAATAACGGATTTGTTTTTTCAGATAAATACTTATACTTCTGGGGCAAAGCAGTAGAAAAATTTAATCCCGATGTACACTTTACTAATAAAGTTTATAAACTAAATCTAGATTTAATAGATTCAGACATAAAAAAGATAGAAAAAAAAGATTTAGAATACGTAGATATAGAAAATGAAGAGATTTCAGCTCCTTCTACAAATAAATGGGCAATTAAAAATTATAAAAAAATTATATCATTAAAGGATAATAAGCTAAATAAGTTCAATTTTACAATAGATTCTAAATCATATATTGTAGATATAACCGATAAATATATCTATTATGTTGATAGATTGGGACAAATAGTTAAATCAACATTAGATGGAAAAGAAAAGTATGTAATAAAACAAGCAAAGATTATTTCAGTAAAAGAACATGCAGCTAATAATAGATATATATTTATTAATGCTTATGTTGGAGCAATGCTTAGTAACCAATTTGTTTTTAAAATTGATAAACAAAATGATTCAGTATATATATACGAACCTGAACTACCAAGATATAACTTTGTAACTATTGATGACAACATATTTACAATGCCATGGATTGGGGAATTTGATAAACATTATGCTATAGGAAAGATAGATGTAGAAAACTTTGAGCATAATACAATAGTTGAAAGTGGATGTGATTCTTTAATACATTATTATAATAATTACATTTACTACCTTGATGATAAAAATGATCTTTATAGAATAAAAGTTGATGGAACAGATAAAAATAAACTAGATACATTGTCTTTTATTAATAACGATATAGATAGAGCATTATATATATTTTTTTATAAAGATACCTTTTATTACTTAATTGCATCAGGAGATCTGTATCTTATTACTAAGAACCTTGAAAAGAACACCAAATATACAGTGTCAGTAATGGATCAAGGAACTGATATCCTTGGAATTGATGATAAAAATATCTACATGAACAGCTTTGTTGCTGGCTTAAATGGTGTTAGCGTAAATATATTATTAGTTTACGATAAAAATACAAAGAAATTTAAAGAACTTGATAAGTTATATGGCGGTTATGATATAAAACCATTGAAAAACATAAGTAATACAGGAATATATATTGAATTACCTTACAATAATTTGGTTGAGCTATCAAAATAATTGGGGCAAATATCTTGCCCCAATTTATTTTTAACTGCTACTGTAAATGAAAGTAAGCGTCAAAAAAATCTTCGTATTTGCTACCCATTTATCCTGTTTCTATACATCAAATTAAATTATATTTTTTTAATAAATCAATTATTACCGTTTTAGAAATTATCTGCATAGTTTTAGGATTAATTAAATTATTAAGCATTGGCAAATTGATTTCTGTAAGTTTTTTACCATCTAGCATCTTTGAAGTTGAATCTAATAAAACTCTTATATCATAACATGAAGCAAATACTTCTGGAACTCCCCTATCTACATTAAGCAAAGTATATACCGCTTCCATTGCCGTTCTTACCGAATATTCTGTTGTGAAAACTGTATCGCGGACTGTTTCTGCAAACTGACCTATAAAAGCAAAATTTACACTTCCATCTGGAACAACCTTTGGCCTATCACCTTTCCTTCTTGGCATGAAAAATGCGGTTATATACGGCATAATACATGGAACACAATGAGCAGAGTGAGTAGCCAATTCATGAATCTGCGATTCAGGCACTCCTAAATGATACAGCCATTCTTCTACAATCTCTGTCCCAGTACATTCTCTCATAGGCTTTTTAATATAATTTCCAGGTACATCAATAAATAAGCTATAAAGCCAAACAACAAGTTGGTTTTTAGGCTGAGTTTTAAATTGAGGCTGTCTATTTAATGTATAACTCATCAACCAATTTGAATCTTTTATTGTAATAATACCACCTGTAACTACATTACCACTAAAAGGATTTCTCTTACAAATCCTTTCAATATATGGAGGTATTTTATCGTCGAGAGTAGTTACCGTAGCTGATTCCCAGGTTGTTTCTTTTTTATTTGTACAGAACTTATCTGGATTTCCGAATGATGGATGTTGTTTTGATATATTTCTCCACAGCTCCCAACAACCTCCGATAGAATCGTTAAATACTGGTGCATGATCATCATCGCCAAGAGTAGAGTTTTCTGTACAACTTCCATTTGTAATAAAGACTAAATCATTTTCAGTAAGTTCAATACATTCCTCTTTACCCATATATTGACATATAATTTTTTTTGCAACTTTTTTATTTTTTTGTATATCAAAAATAACATTAGTAACTTTAGTATTGTATTGGAAATGAACACCATTATTCTCAAGATATTTAAGCATTGGCAAAATTAAAGATTCATATTGATTATATCTTGTAAATTTCAGTGCAGAAAAATCAGGAAGTCCTCCAATATGATGAATAAATCTTTGTATATAAAGCTTCATTTCTAAAGCACTATGCCAATCTTCAAAAGCAAACATAGTTCTCCAATACAACCAGAAATTAGAGTTAAAAAAATCTTCAGTAAAAACTTCATTTATTTTTTTATCATATAAATCTTCATCCCGTGTAAAAAATAATCTAATAATTTCCATTGCCGCTTTCTCTGTTAATGTAAATTTTCCATCTGTATGAGCATCTTCTCCTCTGTTTATCGTTGCTCTCATAAGGGAATAATTAGGATCCTTCTTATTAAGCCAATAAAATTCATCTAATACAGATGCTCCTTCAATTTCAAGGGAAGGTATGGAACGGAACAAATCCCATAGACATTCGAAATGGTTTTCCATTTCACGTCCTCCCCTCATTATAAATCCTTTTTCAGGATCCATTATACCATCACAAGCACCGCCAGATATGTTAAGTTCTTCTAAAATGTAAATATGATCTCCCTTCATCTGACCATCGCGAATTAAAAAACATGCAGCTGCTAAAGACGCAAGACCTGAACCTATTAAATATGCAGATTTTTTTTCTACATCATTAGGTTTTTGAGGACGTGCAAATGCTTCATAATTTCCATTACTATAATACATTGTTAATACCTCCTTTTTTCTTTTATACATATAATAAGAAATTACTAGAGGTATCAACAATAGACAATATTAAACCGTTGTTTAATTTTTTGTCTTTATAATAATATTGTAAAAAATTTATACACAATATACCAATTGTCTAAACATTATTATTACTAAAATTTTTAAGAGCTTTTTCAATATCTCCATGAATTACAACATTAATTCGTTCAATAATAACAGATGGTTCTTCCTTCATACCATTATCAATCCATTCTAACATCAATCCTACGAAAGCATATTTATAAAAATGTGCAATAAATGCCTTGTCCTCATATCTTACATTCATACCTTTTGCTTTTTCTTCAACAACTCCTATTAATAAATTATATGTTTCATTATAAAGATACTTTTCTAAATGCTCTCTACTTAGAGAATGGCAGGTATTTCTTACAAAATCTTTATTTTCCAATACATATTTAAAAATATTCATAAATCCCTGTTGCCATGTGTCATAACTCTTTTTATCTCCAAGTGCTTTTGAAGCCTCTTTTGTATAAATCCAATCAACAAGATCGTATATATCTTTAAAATGGTAATAAAAAGTTTGTCTATTTACTCCACAATCTTTTACAATATCATTAATGGTTATCTTGTCTATCGCTCTGTGTGATAACAATTTTTTAAGCGAATCTGCCAATGCTTTTTTCGTTATTTCTGTCATAAAATAACATCCCTCCAATATATACGTTCATAAAGTTTTAGATGTTAAAAGAACATACAGGCATGTTATTATTATAAACCATAGTGAAAATCTGCTGTATATTTCAATTTGTCAACTATATATCATACATAATTCCATTATGGTTTAAATATTTTTACCTGTTACATTTAATTATACAATGAAACAAAATAAAGCAGTATAAGCCCTTAAAAAATTAAAGTAGAATCATAATTAAAAAAGTTCGCAAACCCTTATTTTATAAGGCTTGCGAACTTTATAGATTTTATTCCCACTCAATTGTTGCCGGTGGTTTGCTCGTAATATCATAAACTACTCTGTTTACGCCTTTTACTTCGTTTACTATTCTTGATGATATTTTTGCAAGTACATCATAGGGTATCCTGTACCAATCAGAAGTCATTCCATCTACGCTTTCAACCGCTCTTATGGCTATTGTATGGGAATAAGTCCTCTCATCCCCCATAACCCCTACGCTTCTTATGTCGGGAAGTACTGTAAAATACTGCCATATTGATTTATCAAGACCTGCCTTTTTAACCTCATCCCTTAATATAAAATCTGTTTCTCTTACTAAATGGAGCTTTTCCTCAGTAATTTCACCAAGCACCCTTATTGCAAGACCAGGGCCTGGGAAAGGCTGACGGGATACAATATCCTCTGGTATTCCAAGCTTTCTTCCAACTTCTCTTACCTCATCCTTAAAAAGCTCCCTTAAAGGCTCTATAAGCTTGAAGTCAAGGTCTTCCGGAAGTCCCCCAACATTGTGGTGGCTTTTTATAGTTGCCGATGTCCCTGTTCCGCTTTCAACAACATCAGGGTAAATCGTTCCCTGAACTAAAAACTCTATTCCCTGAAGTTTTCCTGCTTCTTCTTCAAATACCCTTATAAACTCCTCACCAATAATCTTTCTCTTGCTTTCAGGATCTGAAACTCCAGATAGTTTTCCTAAAAATCTCTTTGAAGCATCAACCATTATAAGATTCATGTCAAACTTTTCTTTAAATGTGCTGTATACTTCCTGAGCCTCATTTTTTCTTAAAAGCCCATGGTCAACGAATATGCAGGTGAGTTGCTTTCCAATTGCCCTGTGAACAAGAACCGCTGCAACTGAAGAATCTACGCCTCCAGATAATGCACATATAACCCTTTTATCGCCAACTATATTTTTAATCTCTTTAACCTTATCCTCGATAAAGGACGTCATTGACCAATTTCCATCTAATTTGCAGACATTATATAAAAAGTTTTTAATCATATCAAAACCATACTGAGAATGTTTAACCTCTGGGTGGAACTGAATACCATATATTTTTCTTCCTTCGTTTTCCATAGCAGCAACTTTGCAGTTATCGCTCCATGCTGTTATTTTAAAGCCTTCTGGAAGGTTTACAATCTGATCTGTATGGCTCATCCAGCAGATGCTTTCATCTTTTAATCCTTTAAATACTGAAGATGATGTATCAAAATTAACCTCAGTATTCCCATATTCCCTTATATCCGTTCCGGCAACCTTTCCTCCTAAGGTATAAGCTATAAGCTGTGCACCATAGCATATACCAAGAATAGGTATGTTAAGCTCAAAAATTCTCCTATCTATTCTTGGAGCTCCATCCTCGTAAACGCTGTTAGGGCCTCCCGTAAAGATTATTCCTCTTGGATTTTTTGAAACTATTTCATCTATTGTAATGGTATAGGGAACTATCTCACAGTAAACAGAGCACTCCCTTACTCTTCTTGCAATAAGCTGGTTATACTGCCCTCCAAAATCTATAACAAGAACTAAATCCTGATTCATGTTATTTTATCCCTCCGTAGTGTAATTTGGAGCCTCTTTAGTTATCTGTATGTCATGGGGATGGCTCTCTCTAAGTCCTGCTGAAGTCTGAACTACAAACTGCGCCTTTTCCCAAAGCTCATAAATAGTCTTAGAGCCGCAGTATCCCATACCTGATCTTATTCCTCCTATTAGCTGATATAAAGTATCCGCAACAGCACCCTTATAAGCTACTCTTCCTTCAACTCCTTCTGGTACAAGCTTTTTATTGTCCTCCTGGAAGTATCTGTCTTTGCTTCCCTTTTGCATTGCAGCGATAGAACCCATTCCTCTGTATACCTTAAACTTTCTTCCCTGATATATTTCCTCATCTCCAGGACTCTCTTCACATCCTGCAAGCATTGAGCCCATCATAACAACCGATGCTCCTGCTGCAAGAGCCTTTATAATATCTCCTGAATACTTTATGCCCCCATCTGCAATAATTGGAATACCGTGCTCTATTGCTTTTTCAGCACAATCCATAACAGCAGTTAATTGAGGAACTCCAACTCCTGCAACAACCCTTGTAGTGCATATTGAGCCCGGACCTATTCCAACCTTAACACAGTCTGCACCTGCTTTTATAAGATCTTCTGTAGCCTCTGCTGTTGCAACGTTCCCTCCTATAACCTGAAGCTCTGGGTATTTTGATTTTATAGTATATATAGCATCAAGAACTCCCTTTGAATGTCCATGGGCAGTATCTACAACGACAACGTCAACACCTGCATCTTTAAGAGCTGTTACCCTGTCCATCATGTCCTTAGTAACGCCAACCGCAGCTCCAACTAAAAGCCTTCCTTTTTTATCCTTTGCAGAATTAGGAAATCTAACTGCCTTTTCAATATCCTTTATAGTTATAAGACCTTTTAAATTATAGTTTTCATCAACTAAAGGAAGTTTTTCAACCTTATGCTCCCTTAAAATCTGTTCAGCCTCATCTAAAGTTGTTCCAACCGATGCAGTAATAAGATTATCTTTAGTCATAACCTCTTTGATTTTTCTTGAAAAATCCTTTTCAAACCTTATATCTCTGTTTGTAATTATTCCAACAAGCTTTGTTCCCTCAACTATCGGAACTCCAGAGATTCTGTACTTGCCCATAAGAAAGTCTGCATCCTTTAAAGTATGCTCAGGGGTTAAATGGAAAGGATCTGTTATAACGCCGTGTTCAGAACGTTTTACCTTATCTACCTCAACCGCCTGTTCCTCTATTGACATATTTTTATGAATAATTCCGATTCCGCCCTCTCTTGCCATAGCAATTGCCATTTTAGCCTCAGTTACAGTATCCATACCTGCACTCATAAGCGGTATATTAAGCTTAATTGTCTTTGTAAGATATGTTGAAACATCAACGTCCTTTGGAAGAACGTCAGATTTTTGTGGAACCAAAAGCACATCATCAAAGGTATATGCTTGTTTTAAAATTTTTCCCATAGCAACCTCCATTCTCTTACTCAAAAAATAAAAACTCTGCGAGTAAGGTGCAGAGCCAAAAAATGCAAAGCAGCCTTACCCATAGTCGAAGGTTTACGGCCCCCGGTAGAAACTCCCGCCCATATTAACAGGATTATATGAGTAAGATTTGTATTTTCTCATGTTTTTATTCGTTATTATAACTTTTATATAAGTACATGTCAACCTTTAGAAGGCAAAAGATTTTTTTGTTTAAAATTACTCAAAAATATACTTTAATATTGTTTATAAACAAAATCTTCTTCTCAAACTTCTTCATATATTCTTGACTTTACTACTCCATTGTATATCTTTTTCAACGGAATTTTATTATTCTCTGCCACCCTTTTAACATCTTCATACTCTGGTGATATGTTCATTATTTCTCCTTTATATCTTGAAACTTTAAACCTTATATCCCCATATTCCGTATTTACATTTTTAATCTCTCTATCAAGCTCAGTTCTTTCTATATTAAACCTTCTAATACCTATAGTTGTGCTCTCTTTAAACATTATCTCTTTTATTTTTTCTTCAATAGATACAGGTGTTGTAATTGAAACTACAACCCCGGGTCTGTTTTTTTTCATATAAACAGGAGTATAATAAACATCCTTTGCCCCAACTTCAAAAAGTTTATCCATAAGATATCCATAAAACTGTGGGTTCATATCATCAATTGTAGCCTCTAGTATACATATCTCCTCAAAATTATCTTCTCCTAATATTATCCTTAAAAGATTTGGCTTTTTACTATCCCTTTTTCCACATCCATAACCTTCCTTAATTATTTTTATGCAGGGAAGATTTTTAAACTCACTTGAAAGGGTTTTAATAATAGCAGCCCCCGTTGGAGTTGTAAGTTCAAATTCCCTTTCATCACAGTATATAGGAACATTTTTTAATATCTTTATCGTTGCAGGAGCAGGAATTGGAATTATTCCGTGCTCACACTCTATAAATCCCTTTCCCGTATTTACAGGAGATGAAATGATTTTATCAGGTTTTATATAATCAATGCATATCGCTGTACCTACTATGTCTACAATAGAATCCACTGCTCCAACCTCATGAAAGTGAACCTCATATATATCCTTTCTATGAACCTCACTTTCTGCCTTTGCCAAGCAATAAAATATATCCTTTGAAAGCTTTTTTACATTATCGTTAAGGCTACTATTATTTATTATTTCTTCTATATTCTTAAGATTTCGTCCATGATGATGTAGATGATTCTCATCATTATTATGTTTAATATGTACATTAAAATCTATCCCCATTATTCCACACTTTTGACTATCTTTAATCTCTATATTACATTCATCTGATATTCTGAGCTTTTTTAACTCTGATAAAAGATAATTTTGGGGAACTCCTAAATTCAAAAGTGCTCCTATTGTCATATCCCCACTTATTCCAGAAAAACAATCAAAATAAAGTATTTTCATTCTTTCAGCTCCTGACATTTTATATTTATTGAATAGAAATTTGTACTTTGTAAACATATTCACATATATTTTAACCTATTTATAACTTATTTTTAAAGGAAAACTTTTATTGAATATTCAAATTTACCTTTATTTAATAATATTACATTTACAGTGGTTATTATTTGTTTTGATTTTTTAAAAAATAAATAAAATATCAAAAACCATTAATTTAAAAAACATAAAACTCTTAATGATAAAAATAAAATCAACAAAAACAAATATTTACAAATAATAAAAAGGTGCTATAATGACATTAGATATTTAGGTAATTATCTAAATATCTAATGTCCTGCATGGAGGTGATATTATTGAATTTACCCTTTAAAGCTCTTTCTGATCCTACAAGAAGAAAAATAATAATGCTTTTAAAAAAAGAAGACCTTACCGCAGGAGAAATTGCGGAACATTTTGAAATGACAAAGCCCAGTATATCCCATCATCTAAACCTTCTAAAGCAAGCTGGGCTTGTTAACGATGAAAGAAAGGGACAAAACATCTACTACTCATTAAATACAACCGTTTTTCAGGAGTTAATAGGATGGTTCTTTGATGTTATAAATGTTAAGGAGGATAGAAAAAATGAAGAAGATAATTGAAAATATAAAAAAAGACTGGTTTATACTTCTGCTTATGATAATAACCCTTTTAGTCAGTATCTACCTTTACCCAAGCCTTCCAGATAAAATGCCAAGCCACTGGAATATAAAAGGCCAAGTTGATGCCTACTCAAGCAAGCTTTCCGGGGTTTTAAATATAAACCTTATGAACATCGGATTTTATTTTTTATTCCTTATACTTCCAAATATTGACCCTAAAAAGCAAAACTATGCTAATTTCAAACCTGCCTATAATGTAATAAGATATACCTTCCATCTTTTATTTGTAGCTTTACAGTATATAATACTATTATCTTCTCTTGGATATAAATTAAATGTAGGAACAATAATTACTCTATGGATTGGAATTATGTTTATTCTCCTTGGAAATCAAATGGGAAGGATAAAGCACAACTATTTCGTTGGTATAAGAACCCCTTGGACCTTAGCTGATGAAACTATATGGGTTAGAACCCATAGATTTTCAGCTCCTCTTTGGGTTGTTGGAGGCTTTATAGTTGGTATATTATCCTTTTTCAGCGGTACGACAGCCTTTATCGGGCTTATGATTGTAGTAGTTGTGATTTCAATAATACCTATAATATATTCCTATTTATGTTTTAAAAATATAAAAAATTAAATTAAATAATCGAATCCATTTTTAACTGATTATTTTATATTTATAATATTGGATTTTTTATCCGCTTACTTTTAGATTAAAGTAAAGCCCATAAAATACTGCTAATACCAATATAAAGCGAATTTTAGAAGTTCTTGCCGAATCCGATGCAAAAAACTATAGAACTTTTGGTTGTTTGAGAAAAGCAAGTTTCCAAAAGTTCTTTGTTTTCAAGGAAGTGAGGCACAGAGCTTTTTAATGAGAGAAAAAGATTGGTTGTACAGTATTTATGGGCTTAAAAGTTTATAAAAATTATATATCAAAAATTAAAGCTCCCAATTGGGAGCTTCAGGCTGTTGACAAACAAATTTTGTCAGCAGCTTTTTTTGCGTAGCAAAAAGGATTTTAAAAATTTATGTAGAATTATATATATAGAAATAAATTTTGGAGGTATCCCATGATTAATGAAATTAAATCCAAACAACA
>JAOADY010000011.1 GCA_026417075.1 Caloramator sp. | reverse complement strand
TGAAAAAAGCTCAGGAGCAGTTTGAATTTAGAGTTTATTCCTATTGCGTTATGGATACTCATGCCCACTTTATTATAGATGCTAACGGGGCAGATATCTCAAAAATTATGCATTTTATAAACTACAAATATGCTATGTATTTTAATAAAAAGCACAAAAGGCATGGCCACCTTTTTCAAGACAGGTTTAAAAGCAAAATCGTAAAAGATGACAGGTACCTCTTTGCCTTAACAGCCTATGTTCACTTTAACGCAACGGATATAAAAGGTTATGAAGTAGCTCCTGAGGCTTATCCTTTTTCTTCCTTAGGAATATTTTTAGCAGAAAAGAAAGATGAGTTTGAGCTTATCGATGATGAATTTATTTTATCTATGTTCAGTCTAAGGGAAGCTGCTGCAAGGGCTATGTACAGGGATTTCATATTTAAAGTTAAAAGCGTAGTAGATGCTCAAAAGGAAGAGTTTATAAATGAACCTACTGAATATAGAAGTATGAGGACAGTTCTTGTAAGGGATATATCCCCTGATAGGATAATTGATATGGTAGTAGAAAAGTTTAACATAGATAAGATAATGCTTAGGATTAAAAGGGCAACGGATTCAAAAGAGGCAAAAGCTGTGCTTTGCTTTATTTTGAGAAAATTTTGTGATTTAAAATGCGCCGATATATGCAGGATACTGGGGAACACGGGGCAAGCCAATGTTTCAAGGCTTTGCTCTATAGGTAGAGATCTTATAAAGGAGGAAAAGTATAAGGGATTGGTTGAGGAAATTTTGAATATGTGTGCGTAAAGATTTGCATATTTCGCACTAACCATTTTCACTTATTCATTTTAATATTAATTATCTGTAATAAGTAACTGTCCCTTGTCCTCTTTGTGTTTATTCTAACAATTTAAAATAATTAGAAATATAGAATAAATTGAAAATATTTAAAGATATTTGCTATTGTTAGAATTTTAACTATTTGAAAAATAAATGATTGATTTATATAATGAAATTGGGAGCTTCCATAGAAATTATCTTTAGGGGGGATAAAATGCTACAAATAATAAAGAACATAAACAGCATTCTTTGGGGATACATACTGATATTCTTGCTATGTGGAACGGGAATATATTTTACAATTTTTTTAAAAGGTGTCCAAGTAAGGAAGTTCAAAGATGGATTTAAAAGAACCTTTGGTGGCATAAAACTAAAGGGAGACGCTGCCGGTAAAGAAGGTATGTCATCCTTTCAAGCCCTTGCAACTGCAATCGCCGCACAGGTTGGAACGGGAAACCTTGCAGGTGCAGCAACAGCTATTGCATCAGGCGGCCCAGGTGCTATATTTTGGATGTGGCTCAGTGCCTTCTTTGGAATGAGTACCCTTTTTTCGGAAGCAATTTTAGCTCAGGTGTATAAAGAAAAGATAGATGGAGAAGTTACAGGCGGACCTGCTTATTATATTAAAAAAGGCTTGGGGAGCAATGCTCTTGCTGTCTTCTTCTCAATTTCAATAATTCTCGCCCTCGGTTTTATGGGAAACATGGTTCAATCAAATTCAATAGGAACTGCTTTTTCCAACATATTTGGAATAAGTCCTATATTTGTTGGAATAATCCTATCAATAATCGCAGCATTTATCTTTATAGGTGGAATTAAAAGAATCGCCTCTGTTACAGAAAAAATTGTTCCTATAATGGCTGCTTTTTATATCATAGGTGGATTATTTATAATAATTAAAAATATAGACTCATTTTTACCAGCACTAAAAATGATATTTGTAGGTGCATTTAATCCAAAGGCTGCAACTGGAGGATTAATCGGTGCTACTGTAAAACAGGCAGTAAGATACGGCATTGCAAGAGGACTTTTCTCTAACGAAGCCGGCATGGGTTCAACTCCCCATGCTCATGCAGTTGCAAAGGTAAAGCATCCTGCAGAACAGGGCGTTGTTGGAATTATAAGCGTATTTATAGATACCTTTGTAGTTCTTACAATAACAGCCTTAGTAATCCTTACAACAGGTGCTTTAGATGGAAAAACTACAGGTATAACCCTCACTCAAAACGCCTTTGTAAAGGGAATGGGCTCTTTCGGTGGATATTTTATAGCTATATCTCTTTTATTCTTTGCATTCTCTACTATCATTGGCTGGTACTTCTTTGGTGAAGCAAACGTTAAATTTTTATTTGGTACCAAGGGACTTTTACCCTATAGAATTCTTGTTGTAATATTTATAGCTCTTGGGACAACCCTTGAGGTGCCTCTCGTTTGGGAGCTTTCAGATATGTTTAACGGCTTTATGGTAATACCAAACCTTATAGCACTAATAGCTCTTTCGAAAGTCGTTAAAAAATCCCTTGATGAATATGAAAATTTAAAATAAGTCCTAGTATTGAGGTATCGAGGGACGGTTATTTATTTTATTAATTTGATTTATGTAACCATCCCTCTAATTTTTTAAATTGAAAATGTAATATTTAAATTAAGTAACTACTCTGAAAACTCCTATAAAAATTACAGTATGATGTAATGTTTACATATTTTATTATTATTTTGGGCGATTGACTGTACGGCTTGTTTTCATCCTTAATGGTGACACTTGTGGCATTGGCGGCTGTCCCTAAAACTCTTTTATAGATGACCTTCTTTTGTTTAATAGATTTGGCTGGCGAAACCTTTTCTATTTTAACAAATTGAGGTCATCTTTTATATACTTATCACTAAAAGTTCTTCTGAACACACCTGCAAAGCAGGTGGTATTCAAATACAATCATGACCACCCGTAAAACGGGTGGTTTGCTTGAGCCCTATAAGGG
>JAOADY010000083.1 GCA_026417075.1 Caloramator sp. | reverse complement strand
CTTAAGAGGAGGCTATTGCATGGGTACTGAACTTATTGATTTATGGCAAAAGGTTCTTAATATTATAAAATCCGAACTTTCAGAAGTAGGCTTTAATACCTGGATTAAATGTCTTGAACCTTTAAAGTTAACTCAAGAAACTTTATATCTTTCTGTTCCAAATGATTTTACAAAAAATATACTTGAAGCTAGATATAAAGATTTAATTTCTAATGCTGTTAAACTTACTTTTTCAAAACATTATGAAATTAAACTTGTTCTTCCCGACGATGAAGCTTATAAAAATTTAGATAAAAGTTCCTCAAACACTACAAAGGAAAAAGTTCTAGATGATACACCAAATTCTATGCTTAATCCTAAATATACCTTTGATTCCTTCGTAGTTGGAAACAGTAATAGATTTGCCCATGCAGCTTCTCTTGCCGTTGCAGAATCTCCTGCAAAGGCATACAACCCGCTTTTTATATATGGCGGAGTTGGACTTGGAAAAACACATCTTATGCATGCAATAGGGCACTATATACTTAGTACAAATCCAAATACAAAAGTAGTATATGTTTCTTCTGAAAAATTTACTAATGAACTTATAAACTCAATAAAAGATGATAAAAATATCGAATTCAGAAATAAATATAGAAACATAGACATTCTGCTTATAGATGATATTCAATTTATAGCTGGTAAAGAAAGAACTCAGGAAGAATTTTTCCATACTTTTAATGCTCTATACGAAGCAAATAAACAAATTATAATATCCAGCGATAGGCCTCCAAAAGAAATTCCAACCCTTGAAGACAGACTTCGTTCAAGATTTGAATGGGGACTTATTGCAGACATACAACCTCCTGATTTTGAAACAAGAATAGCTATTTTAAAGAAAAAAGCTGATGTTGAAAATTTAAATGTTCCAAATGAAGTAATGGTATATATTGCAAATAAAATACAATCTAACATTCGTGAACTTGAAGGAGCATTAATTAGAGTAGTTGCATACTCTTCTCTTGCAAGCAAAGAAATAACTGTTGATTTAGCCTCTGAAGCTTTAAAGGATATCATATCTAATAAAAACTCAAAACAAATTACTGTTGAGCTTATACAAGATGTTGTATCAAGCTACTTTAATCTTAGATCTGAAGATTTTAAATCTAAGCGAAGAACTAAAAATGTTGCTTATCCAAGACAAATAGCAATGTATCTTGCAAGAAAGCTAACTGACCTATCTTTACCAAAGATAGGTGAGGAATTTGGCGGAAGAGACCATACAACAGTAATACATGCTTTTGATAAGATAAATGAAAGTTTAGAAAATGATCCCGGACTTAAGGATACTATTGATGAACTTACGAAAAAGATACAGCAAAAATAATAAACAAATGTATATAACTTTTTGAATAAGTTGTGGATACTTTTTTAAAATAATTTTCGTAACTAATAATGTGGATAAAGTGTACATCAGCGTAAACATCTTATCCACAATTATTTTTTGATTAATTCTATAATAATAAGTGTTTTTTTAAGTTATCCACAATTTCACAGCTACTATTACTATTACTACTATAATATTTAATATATTATTCTCTCTATATATAAAATTATCCCCTGTGGATTATTAGGAGGTTTTATAATGAAGTTTACCTGTGAAAAAGAATTACTTGAAAATGCTATCAATACTGTTCAAAGAGCATCTTCAAATAAAACAACATATCAGATACTTGAAGGTATACTTATAAAAGCAATAGATAATAAGGTAATATTAACTGCGACAGATTTAGATCTTGGTATAGAAACCTATATAAATGCAGATGTTAGCAAAAATGGATCAATAGTCGTAAACTCTAAACTTTTCGGTGATTTTATAAGAAAACTTCCAAATGATATAATTATGATTGAAGTAAAAGATAATAATGTATCTATAAAATGTAATAAGTCTGAATTTGTTATAGTTGGAAATAATCCTGATGAATTTCCATCTCTTCCATCAATAAATGAAAATACTATGTATGAAATATCCCAAGATTTACTAAAAAATATGATAAGGCAAACTATATTTGCTATAGCTCAAGATGAAACAAGACCAATTCTTACAGGTATTCTTTTTGAAATAAAAGATGGAATACTCAATTTTGTTGCATTAGATGGATATAGGCTTGCATTAAAATCTGAAAATATTGAGAGTTTTCAAAATATTAGTGCTGTAATTCCAGGAAAAACTCTAAATGAAATATCCAAAATACTTGAACCAACTGATGATATTGTTAAGATAACATTTACACCAAATCATATTTTATTTGCTTTTGATAATACTAAAATTATATCAAGACTTCTTGATGGTGAGTTTATAAATTATAGACAAATAGTTCCAGATGAATATAAATTAAGGGTAAAAGTTTTCAAAAACGAACTTCTTAATAGTATAGAACGTGCATCTCTTCTTGCAAGAGAAGGAAAAACAAATTTAATAAAGTTTGAAATAAGCGATGATAAAATGGTTATAACTTCTAATTCGCAAATTGGAAAAGTATATGAGGAAATATCAATAGAGCTTGAAGGAGAAGGAATTAAAATAGCTTTTAATTCTAAATATTTTGTTGATGTTTTAAGAATTATAGATTCGGAAGAAATATATCTTGAGTTTTCAACAAATGTAAGCCCTTGTGTTGTAAAAAAGTGCGATTCTAATAATTATATTTACCTTGTGCTTCCTGTTAGACTATAATGATATTAACCACCTGTTTTCAGGTGGTTTTATATAGTTATAAAATGGAGGTTTTTTATGAATAAAATATGGATAAAAACAGAGTTTATAAAACTCGATCAATTTTTAAAATGGGCTGGAATAGTTGAATCTGGTTCTATCGCAAAGCTTTTAATACAAAATGGTGATGTTAAAGTAAATGGAGAAACAGTAACTCAAAGAGGTAAAAAGTTATTTCCAAATGATATAGTTTTTGTAAAAGATGTTGGTACATTTGAAATCATCCGTTTTGAGGAGAAATAAACATGCATATAAAATTTCTTGAACTTATTAATTTTAGAAATTATAGCAATGTTTTATTAGAGCCTATAAATGGACTTAATATACTTGTCGGGGAAAATGCGCAGGGTAAAACAAACATTGTTGAGAGTATATATTTTACAAGCAATATAAAATCCTATAGGACATTTAAGGATAGGGAACTAATAAAGTGGGGAAGCCAAAAAGCTTATATAAGAGAAGAAATTGAAAAGCAAAATGGCTTTACTAAAATTGAAGTATTAATCAATAATGAGGATAAAAAGGCTGTTAAAATTAATGGTATGAAAAATTTTAAACCATCGGATGCTATTGGAATGGTAAATGTAGTAATATTCTCTCCAGAGGATTTAAAACTTTTAAAAGAGGGACCTGCAATTAGAAGAAAATTTATAGACAATGAATTAAATCAATTAAGACCAAAGTATCATCATGCAGTTTTACAGTATAACCATATTTTGTTAAATAGAAATAATCTTTTAAAATTATCTTTTAATAAACCATCTGTAAAAACTGAAATAGAAGTATTTAGTGAACAGCTTGCAGAATATGGGAGTTTTATTATTGAGGCAAGATACGAATTTATTAAAAAGCTTTCGATGATTGCAAGGTTAATACATAGAAAAATAACTAATGGAGAAGAAGAAATTGAAGTTACATATCAGTGTGATGCAGGATCATTTAATAGTAAAAGTCAAATAAAAAAAGAATTATTAAATTTTTATATTAATCAAATTGATAAGGATATTGAAAAGGGCTATACTTTAAGAGGCCCTCATAGGGATGATATAATAATTAGAATTAATGGAACTGATGCAAGAATATATGCCTCACAAGGACAGCAAAGATCTGCGGCTTTATCTTTAAAACTTTCAGAGATTGAAATAATAAAATCTGAAGTAGGAGAATTCCCAATACTTTTACTTGATGATGTTATGTCAGAGCTTGATATTAATAGACAAAAGCATCTTCTTAATACATTTAAAAACATTCAAACATTTTTAACATGTACAACTTTAAATGATATAAATGCTTTTCATTTTGATAATAAGTCGATATTTACTGTAAAGCAAGGTACAGTGAAAAAACAATATTAGAAGGTTATAATATTTTAAGGAGGAGAAATTTATGTTTTTACATCTTGGAGAAAATGTAGTAATACCATTGTCAGAAGTTATAGCCATATTTGATATTAATTCTACAACAAATTCAGATACAAAACTTTTTTTAAATACTGCAGAAGAGGAAGGGTTTATTCAAAAAATAAGTAGCGAAGATCCAAAATCTTTTGTTTTAACTGAAAGAAACAAAAAAAGCATAATTTATTTATCTCCAATATCATCTGTTACACTTACAAAACGTAGCTGTTTTATAGATGAGTTATAAAGAAGAGGTGAAAAAAATGACTAAAGAAGTTAATAAATATGATGCCAGTCAGATACAGGTATTAGAAGGACTTGAGGCTGTTAGAAAAAGACCTGGAATGTATATAGGAAGTACAGGGGTAAGAGGTCTTCATCATCTTGTATATGAAATTCTTGATAATGCAATAGATGAGGCATTAGAGGGTACATGTGATGAAATAACTGTAACAATACATTCAGATAATTCAGTAACTGTAACTGACAATGGAAGAGGTATACCTATAGGAATACATCCTAAGCTAAACAAGCCGGCTGTTGAAGTTGTATTTACTGTACTTCATGCAGGTGGAAAGTTTGGCGGCGGAGGTTATAAAGTATCAGGAGGATTGCATGGTGTTGGTGCTTCTGTTGTAAATGCACTTTCAGAATGGTTGGAAGTTAAAGTAAAAAATGGGCAAAAGATATATCGCCAAAAATATGAAAGAGGGAAAGCTGTAACAGAGCTTGAGATTATAGGTGATACGAAGGAAACAGGCTCAATTGTTACTTTTAAACCAGATTATCAAATATTTGAAACTCTTGAATTTGAATATGAAGTTTTATCTCAAAGAATAAGAGAACTTGCATTTTTAAATAATGGTATAAAAATAACTCTAACTGATGAGAGATATGGAAAAAGCGAAGTTTTTCATTATGAAGGTGGAATAAAAGAATTTGTTGTATATTTAAACAGAAATAAAGAATCAATAAATGAAAAGCCGATATATATTAAGGGAAGTAAAGATGATATAATTGTTGAAATTGCGATGCAGTATAATGACGGATATAGTGAAAGCATATTTTCCTTTGCAAACAACATAGATACAACCGAAGGAGGAACACATGTTTCGGGATTTAAAACTGCCCTTACAAAGGTAATAAATGATTATGCAAGAAAATATGGTTTTATAAAAGAAAATGAAAATAATCTTTCAGGAGAGGATACAAGGGAAGGTCTTACTGCAGTTATATCTGTAAAAATTCCTAATCCACAGTTTGAAGGACAAACTAAAACAAAGCTTGGTAATACTGAAGTTAGGGGGATTGTAGATTCTATTGTTACAGACAGGGTTTCAGCATTTTTAGAGGAAAATCCTCAAATTTCAAAGTTAATAATAGATAAATGCATAATGGCATCAAGAGCAAGGGAAGCTGCAAGAAAAGCAAGGGAACTTACAAGAAGAAAAAGCGTACTTGAAAACACCTCTCTTCCAGGAAAGCTTGCAGACTGTTCTGAAAAGGATCCAAAAAAATGTGAGATATTTATAGTTGAGGGAGATTCTGCTGGAGGATCTGCAAAACAAGGTAGAGATAGAAGATTTCAGGCTATTCTTCCTCTTAGAGGAAAAATAATGAATGTAGAAAAGCAAAGACTTGATAAAGTGTTATCCTATGCTGAAATAAGATCTATGATAACAGCTTTTGGTGCTGGAATAGATGAAGAATTTGATTTAAGTAAAATAAGATATGACAGAATTATAATAATGACAGATGCTGATGTTGATGGTGCACATATAAGAACTCTTCTTTTAACATTTTTTTATAGATATATGAAGCCTCTAATTGAAGAGGGACATGTGTATATAGCACAACCTCCTCTTTATAAAATTAGCAAAAACAAAAAAGAATATTATGTTTATACAGATAGAGAACTTGAAAAAAAGCTTGATGAAATTGGAAGAGATAATGTTACAATTCAAAGATATAAAGGTCTTGGAGAAATGAATCCTGAGCAGCTTTGGGAAACAACTATGAATCCTAAAACAAGAAAGATGCTTAAAGTTGATGTTGAAGATGCAGTTGCAGCTGATGAGATTTTTACAATTTTAATGGGAGATAAGGTTGAGCCAAGGCGTGAATTTATAATACAAAATGCTAAAAAAGTTCAAAATCTCGATATTTAACTTGTCTACGATTGAGGTGAAGTTATGGAAGAAATCAATGAAAAGATTCAAATAGTAAATATTAATGATGAAATGAAAAAATGTTATATAGATTATGCGATGAGTGTAATCGTGGGAAGAGCTCTCCCTGATGTTAGGGATGGCTTAAAGCCTGTCCATAGAAGAATACTTTACTCTATGCATGAACTTGGACTTTTTCCTGATAAACAGTACAGAAAGAGTGCAAGAATCGTTGGAGACGTTTTAGGTAAGTATCATCCACATGGCGATAGTGCAGTGTATGATGCAATGGTAAGGCTTGCACAGGATTTTTCAACAAGATATCTTCTTGTTGATGGTCATGGAAACTTTGGTTCTGTTGATGGCGATGGTGCAGCTGCTATGCGTTATACAGAGGCTAGACTCTCAAAAATAGCAATGGAAATGATGAGAGATATTAATAAGGATACCATAGATTTTATAGATAATTTTGATGGAAGCGAGAAGGAACCTTCTGTACTTCCTTCAAGATATCCTAATCTTCTTGTTAACGGTTCTTCAGGTATAGCAGTTGGTATGGCTACAAATATACCTCCTCATAACCTTTCTGAAGTTATAGATGGAACAATAATGCTTATTGATAATCCTGATGTAACAATAAAAGAATTAATGACAAAAATAAAAGGACCGGATTTTCCAACTGCGGGAATTATTCTTGGAAAAGAAGGAATAAAGCAGGCCTATGAAACTGGAAGAGGAAGAATAATAGTTAGAGCAAAAGCAGTTATAGAAGAGGAGAAAGGAAAAAATAAAATTATAATTACAGAAATTCCATACCAGGTTAATAAAGCTAAGCTCATTGAAGATATTGCAGATCTTGTAAAGGATAAAAAAATAGAGGGAATTTCGGATTTAAGAGATGAATCCGACAGACAGGGAATGAGAATTGTAATTGAATTAAAAAGAGATGCTAATCCAAATGTTGTTTTAAACCTTCTTTATAAGCATACTAAAATGCAGGATACATTTGGAGTTATAATGATAGCTCTTGTTGATGGAGAACCAAAGACGTTAAATCTTAAAGAGGTATTAATACACTATATAAATTTTCAAAAGGAGGTTGTAACGCGAAGAACAAGATATGAGCTTGATAAGGCAGAAGCAAGGGCACATATATTAGAAGGTTTAAGAATAGCTCTCGACCATATAGATGAAGTAATAAATCTTATTAGAAGTTCAAAAACAGTTGAGATTGCAAGAAATGGTTTAATGAGTAAATTTGGACTTTCTGAAAAACAAGCCCAAGCAATACTTGATATGAGACTTCAAAGACTTACAGGTCTTGAAAGGGAGAAAATAGAAGAGGAATATGCTGAACTTATAAAAACAATAAATTATCTAAGAGAAGTATTGGAGAATGAAAGATTATTGTTAAGTATAATAAAAGATGAGCTTAATGAAATAAAACAAAAATATGGAGATACTCGAAGAACAAAAATCATGAGTAAATTTGAGGAAATTGATGTTGAAGATTTAATACAAGAAGAAGAAGTAGCAGTAACAATTACTCATGCAGGATATATAAAAAGAATTACAATTGATGCATATAGAAGTCAAAAACGTGGGGGGAAGGGTATACAGGGCCTTTCAACGAGAGAAGATGACTTTGTTGAACATCTTTTTATAACTTCTACCCATAACAATATTATCTTCTTTACAAATATGGGAAGAGCATATAAATTAAAAGCCTATGAGATACCTGAAGGTGGAAGAACTGCTAAAGGAACTAATATTGTAAACATTCTTCCTCTTAATCCAAGGGAAAAAATTCAGGCTGTAATTTCTATAAAAGAATTTAATGAAGAAGAATACTTGCTATTTGTAACAAAGAATGGTCTTATGAAAAAGACTACCTTGAGCGAATTCAGTTCAATAAGAAAAAATGGACTTAATGCTATAAATTTAAGGGATTCTGATGAACTTATAGGGGCTAAGCTTACAGATGGAAAGCAAACAATAGCAGTGATAACACAGAATGGATATAGCCTCACATTTAATGAGGAAGATATAAGACCTATGGGAAGAACAGCTGCAGGAGTTAAAGCAATAACACTTAGAGAAAATGATATTGTTGTTGGTGCAGAAATAGTAGATCTAAAACAAGATCTTCTTATAGTAAGCGAAAATGGTTATGGTAAAAGAACTTCATATACAGAATATACTGTTCACCATAGAGGCGGAAAAGGAATGATAACATATAAGGTAACAGAAAAGACAGGGAAAATAGTAGGTGCAAAGACAGTTAAAGACAGCGATGAAATAATGTTAATTAACAATAACAATATTATAATAAGACTTGAAGTTAATCAAATATCAAGGTCGGGAAGAAATACTATGGGAGTAACTTTAATGAAGACAAAGGAAGATGAGAGAATAGTATCAGTTGCAAAGATAAATAGTAATGATAATGAAGAAGAAAATCAATAAAATTTAATTTAATAAGGATATTTTATATAGCCTCGATTTATTTTTATAACTTGAGGCTATATTTTTTATAAATACCAAAAATTAATATTTGAAAACAGTTGAACAATATGATTTAATATTATTTGTCTTTGCATTATAACTTGTGACTTAAAAACTAAAAAATTTCGTTTATAAGAAAAAATTTGTTGACAAAGATAAAATAAGATGATAATATTAATAAGTGTCGGCGCTACGAAGCAGTCGAAAAAAGAAAGAAGAAAAATTAGTTGACATCAAAGTTGATTCGTGATATAATGAAATGCGTCGATTAAAATAATTGTTAAATTTGATCCTTGAAAATTGAACAGTGGATAAGCGAACGTACTATAGAAGATGCAAGGATAAAGCATCTAAAAAATGAGTTACAGGATTTTATCTTGAGAGTTTGATCCTGGCTCAGGACGAACGCTGGCGGCGTGCTTAACA
>JAOADY010000002.1 GCA_026417075.1 Caloramator sp. | reverse complement strand
GGATACTCTTCCTCAAAGCGGTTCAGGAAAGACTATAACTACAGTTGAGCCTAAGTTTATACCAAATGAAGAAGCAGTTGAGATAGAATTAAACGACAATGCTAAAATGAGAGTTAGAATGGTAGACTGCGTAGGCTATATGGTAAATGGGGCAACAGGACATATTGAAAATGAGCAGCCGAGAATGGTTAAAACTCCTTGGTTCGAAGAGGAGATACCCTTTATACAGGCTGCAGAGATAGGTACAAAAAAGGTTATAACAGAACATTCAACTATTGGCTTAGTAGTTACAACAGATGGTTCTATAACTGATATACCAAGAGAAAATTATATTGAGCCAGAGGAAAAGGTAATAAATGAGCTTAAACAGTTAAACAAACCCTTTATAATTCTTTTAAATTCAGTACATCCTTACAGCCCTGAGACAATTGGGCTTAGAAAAAGTATGGAAGAGAAATATGGTATTCCAGTTTATATAGTAGATGCTCTTAATATGAAAATAGAGGACATTCATAATATACTTGAAAGGGTATTATATGAATTCCCAATTAGAGAAATAGGTGTAAAACTTCCACAGTGGGTTGAATGTCTTGAAAATGAGCACTGGCTGAAAAAGAACTTTATTGTTGCAATTAAAAATTCAGTAAATATACTTGAAAAACTCAGGGATATTAAGCCTGCTGTTAATGGATATAGACAATATGAGTTTGTTGGTGATGTAAATCTCGATGAGATAAATTTAGGCGATGGAAGAGCAAGCGTAACTATGAAGGTTAAAGACGGGCTATTTTTTAGGGTTCTTGGAGAAATATCCGGCTACAGCATAGAGGGTGAATATGAGCTTCTTAGCCTTATGAAGGATTTAACGGTTGCTAAAAGGGAGTATGACAGAGTTTCAGAAGCATTAAAGGATGTTAGAGAAACTGGATATGGACTTGTTCCTCCGCAAATAGATGAGCTAAGACTTGAGGAGCCTGAAATAATAAAACAAGGAAATAGGTTCGGATTAAAACTTAAAGCTAGTGCACCCTCGCTGCATATAATAAAAGCTGATGTTCAAACGGAAGTATCTCCTATTATGGGAACAGATAAACAAGGTGAAGAACTTGTAAAGGCTATGCTTGAGGAATTTGAAAATGATCCTCAAAAAATTTGGCAGTCGAATATGTTTGGAAGAACTCTTGAAGAACTTGTAAAAGAAGGACTCCAGAATAAACTCTTTAAAATGCCAGAGGATGTTCAAGAAAAACTTCAAAAAACTATTCAAAAGATTATAAATGAAGGAAATGGAGGATTGATTTGCATTATATTGTAAGCAAAGGTGAATAAAATAATAAAGCCCCGAAAATTACGGGGCTTTTATAATTAGAATGAGAAATAGTCATTCATTTTTATGCAACCGTGCTTAGTTTCAACAGGTTTCTTTTCCTTATTGTTAACCTCTTTTACCTTAATTAAATTTTCTTTTACCATTTTAATGTTGCCGATATCCATAATATCCTCCCCTTTCTCATATTTTGGTTTGGTTGCATCTGCGATGTCGGCTCTAGGTAAAAGATTCATCGTTTTTGTGGAATACCCGTTTGTGGGATACCCCATTGTCGGATACCATTTTAAAACCTCCTATTCATTTAAAACACATTTACTATTTGTGTAATTATATAATAACATGCTCTAAAAAATAATACAAATTCTATTAATCAGTATAAAATTTCTTAATATTTGATTAATCAAGATTAAATTTAATGATATATTTTTTCCTCAAAAGTCCTGCAAACTCCTCATACTTCCTACATATATTGATATATAAACTAATGTTTTATGATAATGATTAATATAAAATATAAAAATAAATTGAAGGATATTGAAATTATATGAAGAATATATAAATATAATATATATTTTGCTTGAAAAGAAGGTATTAAATACAAAATTATGGCAAAAGTATAATTAGAGGTGGTAGCATGAATCTATCTGAAAATATAGAACATGTGAAGGAAAGGATTGAAAGGGCAGCTAAAAGATCAGGAAGAGATTCTAAGGAAATTTTGCTTATTGCAGTAAGCAAAACTCAGAGCGTAGAGAAAATAATAAAAGCGAGAGATTTAGGTCATGAAGTTTTTGGAGAGAATAAAGTACAAGAAATTTTAGCCAAGTACGATGAAGTAAAAAATGTCAAATGGCATATGATAGGGCACCTTCAGAGGAATAAAGTTAAATATATTATAGACAAGGTTGAAATGATACATTCTTTAGACAGCGTTGAGTTAGCACAGGAAATAAATAAAAGAGCAGAAAAGATAGGAAAAATTATGCCTGTTCTTATTCAAATAAATATAGGGAAAGAAGATTCTAAATCGGGAATATATGAGGAAGAATTAGAGGAATTTATTGAAAAATTGATTGATTTTAAAAATATTTGTATATCTGGTATAATGACAATACCTCCAAAATCCGATAATGAATTAGAAACGAGGATGTATTTCAAAAAGATGAGAATAATTTTTGAAAATTTAAAGAACTACAAATATGATAATTTTGATATAAAATATTTATCTATGGGTATGACAGCTGATTTTGAATTGGCTATTGAAGAAGGTGCTAATATAATTAGAGTTGGTACTGGAATATTTGGAAAAAGAAAATATCGGGAGGGATAAAAATGTCAGGTAATTTGTTTAAACCTTTAAATAAGATGATGGGAGCAATTGGGCTTACTGATTATGAAGAAGATGATGTATTAAATGAAGATACAGAAGATGAAGTAGAAGAAGTTCCTCAGGTAATTAATTCTAGGAAGAATAAAATAGTAAGCATAAAAAATAATAATATTCTTCCAAAGATCGCTCTTAAAAAACCTGTTGAATTTCAAGATATAATGGAAATTATCGATGATGTAAAATCAAAAAGAACAGTTGTTATAAATATGCTTGAAGTTGATTCAAAACGTGCTCAAAGGATGATAGACTATATAGTTGGTGCATGTTATGCGTTAAATGGTTCCTTTGAAGAAATAGCAAAATCCATTTATATATTTGCTCCTGAAAATGTAGAGGTATCAAATGAGTTAAAGAGTGAAATCAGCAGAAATAATTTTTTCTCTTTTAATGACAGATAGGAGGAATAAAGTTGCAGTATGCTTTAATATCAGCAATAAAGGCTTTTATAGATTTATTAGAGATACTTATTATTGTAAATGCATTGTTATCTTTTATAAATCCTCCTAAAAACAATAGTATAGCAAGGATAATAAGAACTATTATAGATCCTATAATAGTGCCTTGCTTTAGATTGCAGCAGTCTATTGTTCCAAATCTTCCAATAGATTTCTCACCTATGATTGCTATTTTGTTTCTCGATATAATCAAAAGGTTAATATTAAATATTTTACTATAATATACAGATTATATACTAAAGATTATGCAGGTGGATATATGGATATAAAAAAATATTCTTATTATTTTACAGATGATGAGCAGCTCTGTATTGAACTTTTAGACAAAGTTAAAAGAGTTAAAAAAAGTTTTAAATATATACAAACGGATTTTATTGCTCCAGATGCTCAGGAATTTTTAAAAAAAGTCTGCTCAGAGGAAGGAGTGTATTTAACTTTTTTTGGAGGAATTGGAGATTTTGAAAGAGCTGTAGGGGTAATAGGTAATGAGGAATATGTAGGAAGCGTTCCTGTAGATGTAGTTAAAGTTAGTGGAAATTTTAAATTTGAGAATTTAACTCATAGGGATTTTTTAGGTGCTATATTGTCGCTTGGGATAAAAAGAGAAAAAGTTGGGGATATAAATTTATATGAAGAAGGGGCTCAGGTGTATTTACATACTGAAATAAGCGATTATGTATGTTTTAACTTAAAAAAAATAAAACATACGGGTGTAAAAACAGAAAAAATAAATTATTATGATGCAAGGAAAAGAATACAGCAGTTTAGTGAAAGAAAAATAAATGTTGCATCAATGAGATTAGATTGCATAGTGTCTTCTGTTGCTAATATTTCAAGAGAAAAAGCTTCAGTGCTTATTAGAAATGGAGGAGTCAAACTAAACTATTGTTTATGTGATGATTCGCCAAAAAAGCTCAATGAAGGGGATATGGTTTCAATAAGAGGATATGGGAGATTTTATATAGATAGGATATTAGGAATGATGAATAAGAATAGAATTTCTTTATCAATTAAAAAGTTTATATAGGAGGTTGGATTTATGAGTATTACACCAAATGAAATAAGCAATAAGGAATTTAAAAAAGCGTTTAGGGGTTATGATATAGATGATGTAGATGAATTTTTAGATCAAATATTAGAGGATTATGAAAAACTTTATAAGGAATGTATGGAGCAGAAAGAAAAGATAGTCCAGCTTAATGAAAAACTTGAGCAATATTCTAATATAGAAACTACTCTTCAAAGTACTCTTCTTTTAGCTCAGGGAGCAGCTGAGCAGGCAAAGGATGCAGCTAAAAAAGAATCGGAGCTTATTTTAAAAAATGCACAGGAACAAGCAAACGAGATTATTAATAAAGCTCAGCAGAATGTACTTCAGATAAATAAGGAGTATGAGATTTTAAAACAGGAGTATAATATGTTTAGGTCAAGATTTAGGTCTCTTCTTGAAGCACAACTGAGGGAACTTGATAAAGAGTAAAAATTTTAAACTGTATTTTATATATTGACATATTTATTGCTTTGTAGTATATTATTTCATAATATTTAAAAACTATGACAGGGAAGAGTAAACATATTGATGCCTAACAGAGAGCAGGGTTAAGGTGAAAGCCTGCAGGATATAAATATGTTGAAAATCACCCTTGAGTTGCAGGCTGAATTAAGTAAGCTGTGCCGGCATTATTTTATGCCGTTATTGAAATTAAGTTAGAAAATGGGTGGTACCGCGACAGACTTCTCGCCCCAGGAGAAGTCTGTTTTTTTATTTGTATTCTATCTTCGATGTAATATATTTAATACAGGAGGGAAAGAAATGGATTATAGTAAAACGCTAAATCTTCCAAAAACTGATTTTGCAATGAGAGCAAATCTTCCTCAAAAGGAACCTAATATTTTGAAATTCTGGAATGAAAAAAATGTTTACCAGAGGTCATTAGAAAAAAATAAAGGGAATAATTCATTCATTTTACATGATGGACCTCCCTATGCAAATGGAGATATACACCTTGGGCATACTTTAAATAAGGTTTTAAAGGATATTATAAACAAGTATAAATCACTTAGGGGATATTATACCCCCTATGTTCCAGGATGGGATACTCATGGTCTTCCAATTGAACTTCAGGCTATAAAAAAACTTGGAATAAAAGCCCATGAAGTTGGTCCTTTGAAGTTTAGACAAATATGTAAAGATTATGCTTTAGAACAGGTTGAAAAGCAGAAGGAACAGTTTAAAAGGCTTGGAGTAACAGGAGATTGGGAAAATCCTTATCTTACTCTTGAACCTAAATTTGAAGCTAAGCAAATTGAAGTATTTGGTAAAATGGCTGAAAAAGGATATATATACAAAGGATTAAAGCCAGTGTATTGGTGTCCTTCTTGTGAAACGGCTCTTGCTGAGGCAGAAATAGAATATGCCGATGAGACATCATCTTCAATATATGTTAAATTTAATGTTAAGGATGACAAAGGCTTATTTAAAAATCTTAATGTAGATTTAAATAAAGTATATTATGTTATCTGGACAACTACAACATGGACAATACCTGCAAATCTTGCAATATGTCTCGGACCAGATTTTGAATATGTTCTTGCAAAATTTAATGATGAAATATATATAGTAGCAAAGGAACTTTTAGATAATTTAAAGAAGGCTGCAAACCTCGATGGAGAAGAAATAATTGCATCCTTTAAGGGCAGTGAACTTGAAGGTCAAGTAACAAAGCATCCTCTTTATGAAAGAGATTCAGTGGTTATCCTTGGAGAACACGTTACATTAGAGTCCGGTACAGGTTGTGTTCATACAGCGCCTGGTCATGGTGAAGAGGACTTTATAATAGGTCAAAAATACAACCTTGATGTTTTAAATCCAGTTGACGGCAGAGGAAGGTTTACAAAGGAAGCAGGAAAATACGAAGGATTAACCTATAAAGAAGGAAATAAGGTAATATTTGAGGACTTGAAAAATGTAGGAGCATTGCTTGCAGATGAAAAAATAACTCACTCTTATCCTCACTGCTGGAGATGTAAAAATCCTATATTATTTAGAGCTACTGAGCAGTGGTTTGCTTCTGTTGAAGATTTTAAGGATGAAGCAATTGATGCTATAAAAAAAGTAGAGTGGCTTCCAGCATGGGGAGAGGATAGAATTTCAAGCATGGTTTCTGAAAGAGCAGACTGGTGTATTTCAAGACAGAGAATCTGGGGAGTTCCAATTCCTATATTCTACTGCAGAGAGTGTGGGAAGGAACTAATTACAAAGGAAACAATAAAAAAGGTTGCTGACATATTCAGTGAAAAGGGTTCTGATGCCTGGTATGAACTTTCAGCACAGGAGCTTTTACCAGAGGGTACTAAATGTGAATGTGGATGCAGTGAATTCACTAAAGAAACTGATATTATGGATGTTTGGTTTGATTCAGGTTCAAGCCATGCAGGAGTATTAGAAACAAGAGAAGATTTAAACTGGCCCTCGGATATGTATCTTGAGGGAAATGACCAATACAGAGGATGGTTCCAATCATCTCTTTTAACTGCAGTTGCAACAAGAGGTAAAGCTCCTTACAAGATAGTTATAACCCATGGAATGGTAGTTGACGGAGAAGGAAAGAAGATGTCAAAGTCCCTTGGAAATGGAATTGATCCTATGGATGTTATAAACGAATTTGGTGCAGATATTTTAAGACTTTGGGTTTCTTCTGCTGATTATAAAAACGATGTAAGAATTTCAAAGGATATTTTAAAACAGCTTTCAGAAGTTTATAGAAAGATAAGAAATACAGCAAGATATATAATGGGAAATCTTTATGATTTTAACCCCGATACTGATATGGTAAAATATGAAGATATGAATGAACTTGATAAATGGGCACTTTTAAAACTTCAGCATTTAATTAAGGAAGTTACTGAAGCCTACGATAATTATGAATTTCATATTATGTATCATGCAATTCATAATTTCTGCGTTGTTGATATGAGCAATTTTTATCTTGATATAATTAAGGATAGGTTATATACTTTTAAAGCTGACTCAAAGGAAAGAAGAGCAGCACAATCTGTAATATATGATATATTAAAAGCCCTTGTAAAGATGATATCCCCAATTCTTTCTTTTACTGCAGAGGAAATATGGAGCTCTATGCCCCATGATGCTTCAGATAAATATGAGAGTGTTCTTCTTTCAAATTGGCCTTCAGTTTCAGAAAAATATGTTGATAAAGAACTTGAGAACAGATGGGATAACATACTTAACATAAGAACAGAGGTTTCAAAGGCACTTGAAATAGCAAGGGCAAATAAAACAATAGGTCATTCACTAAATGCTAAGGTAGATATTTATGCAAAGGGAGAGACTGATAAGTTCCTTAAGGAAGTTGAAAGCTATCTTGAAACTGTTTTTATAGTTTCAAAGGTTGAACTTCACAGCGGACTTGATAATCTTAAAGAAGGCACCTATGTGTCAGATACTAATAATGATCTTGCGGTATTTGTATCTCAGGCACCAGGTGAAAAGTGCGAAAGATGTTGGACTTATAGTGAAACTGTAGGTCAAAACAAGGAGCACCCAACTATCTGTGCAAAATGTGCAGCTAATTTATAAACAATTTAAGAAGAAGCCAGCAATATGCTGGCTTCTGGCTTTTTACTTTGATGGTGTTAAAACTCTAATTGTCTGTTATAATGTGGATAGTAAAATTTATAAAGGAGCTTTGATGTATGAGAGAGATTAAGATAAAGGCATCAAAAGAATACGATATAGTTATTACATCAGGTAGGCAAAACTTATTATTTCAACTTGAAAATCATAAATTAAAAAATTTTTATGTTATAACCGATGAGAATGTTTATGAAATTCACAGAGCATATTTTGATTTATTAAGGGATAAAGTTTTAGGTATATCCATAATAAGAGCAGGAGAAGATTTTAAAAACTATGAAACAGTTTCAAAGTTATATGAAGATATGATAAAAAAAGATGTAAATAGAAAAACAACTGTTATGGCAATAGGAGGCGGCGTTGTAGGGGATTTAGCAGGTTTTATTGCTTCAACATTTATGAGAGGACTTAAATTAGTTCAAATACCTACAACTTTAATAGCTCAGTGTGATAGCAGTGTAGGGGGAAAGAACGGATATAATTTCAATAATATAAAAAATCTCATTGGAAACATATATCAGCCGGATTTAGTATATATTGATGTTAATTTTTTAAAGACATTAAGCTCAAGAGAATATGTTAATGGAATGGCTGAAGTTATTAAGTATGGCTTTGTCTGCAACAAAAATTTTTTTAATTACTTAAATGAAAACAAAAAAGGAATTATGGAAAGGGAAGCTGATAAACTTCTTCATATAGTTTATGAATGTGTAAAAATAAAAGGGAAAATAGTTGAAGAAGATGAACTTGATGCTGATAAGAGACATATATTAAATTTTGGGCATACAATAGGTCATGGAATTGAAAGCGCATCTCATTTTAATATTCTGCATGGTGAGGCAGTATCAATTGGCATGGCGGCAGAATCGTTTATTGCCTTGAAACTTGGACTTATAGATATAAAAGACTATGAGAAACTAATTTCTTTACTAAAGTTTTTTAATCTTCCAGTAAAATTTAGCAATTTAAAAATCGAAGAAATACTTGAATACATAAAAAAAGATAAGAAAAAAATATCAAAAGATATTAAGTTAATTTTGCCTGATGGTATTGGTCATGCTATAATAACATCTGAATTAAAGCATAGCTTCATTTATGAAGCTTTAAATGAATTTACAAAATAAAGATTACAGGATGTGCAGGTGATAAAATGGTTAAACTAAAAAAAGTTTTAAAAAAAGAAAGCAATATTAAAGCGAAAGAAAGTGAAAAACCTTTAATTATTGCAGGTCCCTGCAGCGTTGAAAACTATGAGATATTTGAAGAAACTGTTGCTTTTTTAAAAGAATGTGGTGTCGAATATATAAGGGGAGGAATATTTAAACCCAGAACATCTCCTTATAGTTTTCAAGGACTTAGGGAAGAGGGAATTGAAATATTAAAGTCTGTTAAAGAAAAATATAATATTAAAATCGTTTCTGAACTTCTCGATTTAAGGGATATAGATAAACTTTTAGAAATCGCTGATATTATTCAAATTGGCTCAAGAAATATGTATAACTATCCTCTTCTAAAAGAAGTTGGAAAAGTAGATAAGACAATACTCTTGAAAAGAGGAATATCTGCAACAATTGAGGAATGGTTGAGCGCTGCTGAATATATTGCAATTGAAGGAAATAGCAATATAATACTCTGTGAAAGGGGTATAAGAACCTTCGAAACTTATACGAGAAATACCCTTGATTTGAATTGTGTACCTGTAATAAAGCAAAAAACAAATCTTAAAATAATAGTGGATCCAAGCCATGGAACAGGTAAAAGAGAACTCATAAATTCTATGAGCCTTGCAGCAATTGCATCAGGCGCTGATGGAATTATGATTGAGGTTCATCCAAATCCTGATAAAGCTTTGTCTGATGGAGAACAATCCGTAAACTTTGAAGAGTTTAAGTTTATATATAAAAATATAGTAAAACTTTATATTTTTATATGTGGAATAAATTAATATAATAAAAATAAGACCCGTTAAGGGTTTTATTTTTTTGTACTAATAATTTATTTGCTTTATAGGAAAAATAAAATAAGGAGGGTATGTATGGATAAGAACAACCCAGAGATAGAAAAGTATGAAGAGCTCATAAAAAATATAGGGATACAATTAGAAAGAGCAAAATTTGGTCAATACGTCGATCTTATGCAGAATCCATCAAGACTTATTATATTAAATTTTTTAGGAGGAATATCTAGGGGATTTGGAATTGCAATAGGTTTTACAATTTTAGGTGCAATTGTCTTATATTCATTAGAAAGACTTGTGATGCTCAATCTGCCTATTATAGGAGGAGTTATTTCGGAGGTTGTTAAATTAGTACAATCAAGTATCAGATAGGAGGGTTTAAAATGGATGAAAAAATGCTTTTGGATTATAAAAATAAACTTTTAGAAGAAAAAAATAAAGTTACGGATACGATAAATGACATATTAAAAAATGGTTTATCGGAAAATCAAAGGGAAGAAATAGATGAACTATCTTTAGTAGATAATCATCCAGCAGATTTTGGATCAGAGATGTTTGAAAAGGAAAGAAGATATGCCCTTTTGGATAATGAAAAGGAAATAATAAATAGAATTGATAATGCACTAAAGAAAATAGAGGATAAAAGCTATGGGAGATGTGAATTTTGCGGAAAAGATATTCCAAGGGAAAGGCTTGATTTTATGCCCTATGCAACTACCTGTGTTGAATGCGAAAATAAAAAGGCAAATTATAAAACTTATAGATATGACAGACCAGTTGAAGAGGAAGTTCTAAAACCCTTTGGAAGAAGCTTTACAGATATAAGCTCCGATATGGAAGATGATATTATGTTTGATGATGAGGATACTTGGCAGGATGTGGCTCAGTATGAAAAAAGACCAGGCATAATTAGAAATTTTGATGATTTAAAGGGTAGTTTTACATCTAAAAGTGAAACTAAAGCTGATGGGGGAGTTGTTGAACCTACAGATAATATATCTAATGAGCAGTATAAAAAGCAGCTTCCATAGATTTATTGACTTGCAAATCTGCAAGTCTTATTTTATGATATAAGAAGCAGTTAATCATTAGGTTAGCATAAAAATTTCATGAAAAAGGATCTCAAAAATAAAAAACTAAAATTCACTAACAGCTACCCTTTATAAACATTTATCAAATGAATTTTTACCTCGTTGAGGGTAAATGGAATAAATAGGGGGGAGAATTATGAAATTGTTGTATATTTTTTTACTCGTTATGGCAGATCAATTAACAAAACTTATTGCAAAAATAAATTTATATCCTGATGTTAATATCGATTTGATTTCAGGATACCTTTCTTTAACCTATCTTGAAAACAGGGGAGCAGCCTTTGGAATGTTTAAAAATAAAAAATTCTTTTTAGTAGGTTTAACATCATTGGTAATAGCTTTTATGATTTACTATCTTTTAAAGAATAAGGATATTTCTAAATATATGAAAATAAGTTTAATTTTGATAATTTCAGGAGCTGTTGGGAATCTTATAGATAGAATAACAAAGGGATATGTTGTGGATTTTATTCATTTTTATATTAAAAATATATTTGATTGGCCAGTTTTTAATGTTGCGGATATTTTTGTGGTTTGTGGTACAATTCTTCTTGGTATAATTATTTTATTTGCAAAGGAATAATATGGAGTGATTTTATGCCGAAATTAATAAATTTGAATGTAGATATAAATGATGCTAATAAAAGAGTTGATGTTTTTATAAGCGAAAAAATAGAAAACCTTTCAAGATCTCAAGTACAAAAGCTTATAGAGGATGATAAAGTATTTGTTAACGATAAAAAAATAAAAAGCAACTATAAAATAAAAGATGGGGATTTAATAAAAGTGGAAATACCTGATCCTGTAAAAATAGATTTAATTCCTGAGGATATAGATATAGAAATACTTTATGAGGATGAGGATATCGTAGTAGTCAACAAGAGCCAAGGTATGGTTGTTCATCCGGCTGCAGGCAACTATACAGGAACATTAGTAAATGCTCTTCTTTCAAAATGTAGCAATTTGTCAGGTATAAACGGGGCTATAAGACCATGGATTGTACATAGGATTGATCTGTCTCTTATACACATCT
>JAOADY010000048.1 GCA_026417075.1 Caloramator sp. | reverse complement strand
GCATCTTGGGCATGAAAGATTATTGATTAATTTGCACATAATTTCATCTCTCCTTTGGAGGTGTTTTATTGTTGGTTATATTTAAGATAACTCAAAGGGGAGATGAAATTCAAATATCATATAACTTAACAAAACTTATTTTTTATAAGGGAGGGTTTTTATGGAAAGTAAAAAATATTATCCAAGCATAAAGCAGGCAATAGTTCTTCTTGTTATTGCATTTTTAATTCAAGCTTTGGCAGGGTTTATAGGTGGTATAGTAATAAAAGGAATGGAGCTTAAAAATTATTCAAAACCTACACTTGATTTTTCAGAATTTATACTTTGTATTAGTTTTATTTCTGAAATAATTATAATTTTCATAGGCTTAAAAAAGGCAAAAACACCTCTCAAAAAAATATTTGAAAGTCCTAAGACAAATATTAAAGATATATTATTTCTTATGGTGCTTGTAGTAGGGACATGGTTTGTAATGGCAGGTTTAGCTATTATTTACATAAATAATTCTCAAGCAGCAAGAGAAACACAAGAAAGATTATCAAGTATATTGCTTGGAAGTTCAAAAGAATGGTTTAGTATTTTGAGTGTGGTTATAATTGCACCTATATTAGAAGAAATAGTTTTTAGAGGTATTATATTGCAGGGTTTTCTTAAAAATTACAGCATAACTAAGGCAATAATAATAACAGCAGTATTATTTGGTCTTTTCCATGGAAATATAGTTCAAACACCTTTAGTAATACTTTTAGGAATTGTTTTAGGCGTTATATATATAAAGACGGGTTCACTTTTTATGTGTATTGTAGGACATGTACTTAACAATTTCTTAGCATTATTTGCTGGAAATATATTTTTAATAAATGGAAGACATATATATACTCTTATTGCAGGGATAGTGCTTACAATAGTATCAGGTTTTGTTATAAAAAATCTACCAAATAATATACAATGCTTAGAAGAAGTAGAAATTTGTAAAGAGAATATAGAAGCATAAGTAATATAAAACTTTTTAAATTAGAAATAAAGCTGTATTTGGTTTGCAGCTTTATTTTTTGTTTAAAATAATCGGTTTATTTGATTAATTTAAGGTTTAAATTATTTAGATATTTTTGATATTTATATTAATGATTGTATAATATAAATATACAATTATTATAAATGAATAGGAGTAGATAAAATGAAAAAGATTTTATTAACAGGAGGATTAGGATTTTTTTGTTCAAGATTTTTTGAAAGATATAAAAATGAATATGAAATTTTAGCTGTTGGTAAGGATGAGTTAAATATAACTGATAAAGAAAAAGTATTTGAAGTAATTGAAAATTTTAAACCTAATTATGTTATTCATGCAGCGGCAATAGCAGTTACTGATTTCTGTAATAAAAATCCAGAAATTGCAAGGAAAATAAATGTAGAAGGAGCGGTAAATGTTGCAAAGGCTTGTAAAAAATATAATTCAAAGCTTCTTTTTATAAGCACCGAACAGGTTTTTAATGGAAATAAAGAGTTAGGTCCATATTCTGAAGAAGACATTCCCATTCCCAATACAGTATATGGACAAAACAAACTTGAAGCTGAAAAACTCTTAAAAGATATATTAGATGAACTATGGATAGTAAGGTTTACATGGCTTTTTGGATTATCTGACAGAAATAAAGGAATCGCTTCAAACATATTATGGGATACAATAACTTCAATAATAAAAGGAGAAAAGATATACGCATCTCCCTATGAATTTAGAGGGATGACATATGTTTATGATATGATAGAAAACATTATAAAAGTATTTAATATTCCTTACGGAACATATCATATAGGAAGCACAAATGATATGAGTAGATATGATGTTGTAAAACATATATTATCAGAAATGGGACTTGAAGAAAGAATAGATAAAATATTAGTTAAGGATGAGCAAAAGTATAAAGATGCACCAAGGGATGTAAGACTGAGTACAGAAAAAATAAAAAAGTACGGAATAGAATTTTTAACAACAAAGGAAGCAATATCAAAATGTATAAAAGAATATAAGCTAAATTTTAAATAGGATAGGTGATATTATGGATTCTATTAATTTTGCGATAATAGGATACGGTTCTATTGCAAAAACCCATGCATTAGCAACATATGATGCAAATATAAGATTTAATCTTCCCTTTGCATTGAATCTTAAGTATGTCGTAACAAGAAATCCAAAGGATATAAAGCTTTTAGGCGTTAAAAATACTATAGATGTTGAAGAGGTTTTAAAAGATGAAAGTATAGATTTTATAAGCATATGCACTCCAAACGATTCTCATTTAGAATATGTTTTAGAAGCTGTAAAACATAAAAAGGCAGTATATTGTGAAAAACCTCTTTCATCGAATTATGAAGATGCTCTTAAAATGACAGAACTTGTAAAAAATAATGGAGTTAAAAATGCAGTTGCTTTAATGTATAGATTTATACCTGCTGTGAGGCTTTTAAGAAAAGAAGTTGTTAAAAAAACAATAGGAGATATTATTGATTTTAAATTAAAAACCTATCACAAAAGCTATTTGAGTAGCAATAAAAAGGGAAGCTGGAGAACGTTAGAATCATCGGGGGGAGGTGCGCTTTTAGATTTAGGAATACATCTTATAGATTTAGTACAGTTTACTCTTGGAGAGATTAAAAATATTAATGCAAAAAATAAAATATATTTTAAAGAAAGAAGCTATGTAGATGAAATTTCAAGATGTGAGGTAGAGCTTATTGACGGTACAGAGGGAAGCATTGAAGTTTCAAGAATATTTGCAGAGGGTGAACAAAGGGATAGTTTTGAAGTTTTCGGTACAAAGGGAAGTATGAAGATAAATTTTAAAAATCCATATGTTTTAGAAATTTATTTAAACGAAATGAATACTGTAAATTTAATAAAGCCATATAGTAGCTCTTGTGATATAGAATTTTTCCCTGATGAGAGAAATATTCTTGGCTTTTTTCAAAGTGCACATACAGCCTCTTTAATAAATTTTGCCAATTCAATTTATGAAAATAAAGGTATAGGGAATGCAGCTTCCTTTGATGATGCGTTAAAATGTCAAAGGTTAATAAATGAAGCATATAAGAGCGAATTAAGGTGATATGAGACGAATTTATTCTAATTATAGAATTTACAGTTTATTCAATAGCTGACAGGTCTAGAATTACTCTAACAAGAATAGAATCGCAGGTGTTCAGTAGCACTTATAGTTTTTCTTAAAAACTTGTTTTTGAAAGAGTAAACGATGCTGCAGAAGATGCAGATGTAGAGATTATACTCAGTATTTAATAAGGCTATGACATTTTGTCATAGCCTTAAATTTATAGCGCCATCGCAAATTTTAATATGAAAAGTGCGGTGAATATATACATTATAGGATGAACTTTGTTTGCTTTTCCAGTAATTATTTTTATTAATGTATAAAATATAAATCCTACCGCAATTCCGTTTGCTATGCTGTAGGTAAAGGGCATCATAACGAGAGTAAAAAATGCAGGAACAGCTTCCTCAAAGTCTTCAAAGTTAACTTCCATTATTGAACTTATCATAAGAATCCCAACTATTATAAGAGCGGGTGCGGTTGCAAAGGCAGGAACAATCCCTGCAATAGGAGCAATAAATAAACAAAGTAAAAAACAGATTGCAGTAACAACTGATGTTAAACCTGTTCTTCCACCTTCGCTTATTCCAGCAAGGCTTTCTACATAGGTTGTGACATTGCTTGTACCTAAAAGCGCCCCTATAGAAGTTGCAATAGCATCAGCAAAAAGAGCTCTATCTATTTTTCTTGGGAATTTACCTTTTCTTGGAATTTCATCAGGGTTATCGAAAATATGAGTTTTTGAAGTAGTTCCAATAAATGTTCCAATAGTATCGAAGGTATCAACAAGGCTGAAAGAAATAATGATTGTGATTATAGATAAAAGTCCAATTTTTGCGCTGAATAAATCTTTAAAACTGAGCTTTAAAAATGTTGGTGCAAGACTTGGAGGTGTTGATATTAATTTATCTGGAATAAAAATATTAAGTCCCTTTACTCCTAAGTTTATTTGAGCGATTACTCCCAGAACTGTTGTTGCTATAATTCCAATAAGGATAGAGCCTTTAACTCTTTTAATCATTAAGATCACTGTAAGCATAAGTCCAAACAGTGCAAGTATAGTTTGAGGATTTTTTAAATTTCCGAACTGTACTAAAGTTTCAGGAGATGATATTACAAAACCACTTTGTTTAAATCCTATTAAGGCTATAAATAGTCCTATTCCAGCTCCTGTTGCTTTTTTAAGGCTCTCTGGAATAGCATCAACTATCATGATTCTAATTTTGGTTATTGTTATTATAATATTTATGATACCGCATATAAATACGATAGCCAATGCTCCTTGCCAGGAAATTTTTGCTGTTAATACAACATAAAATGTGAAAAATGCGTTCATTCCCATACCAGCGGCTTGGGCGAAAGGAACATTTGCAAAAAGTCCCATTATTAAAGTTGCTATAACTGCAGAAATTATAGTTGCAACGAAAATAGCACCTATTATTTTATCGTTTCCAATTGAAAGACCTGCTTTTACTACATCTGATCCAAAAAGAGATTTTTCATTCATTCCTGCTTGACTTAAAATAGATGGATTTACAAATAAGATATAGGCCATAGCAACAAAAGTAGTAATTCCAGCTATTATTTCTGTTTTTGCCGTTGTTTTGTTTTCTTTTAGTTTAAAAAAATTCTCCATTTTAACACCCCTTCTTAAGTAGAAAAATTAAATAAAAATAGCATGAACATTTCAAGCGAGTTCATGCATAGCCACAAGCATTTAATAGTAGCATATGAATAAATTCGCTCATAGTCAGACGATTTACGGTCGTCAGGTAGAAACATCCGATCCACATTACCGGATTTATATGAGCTACGAAAACAATTTTTATATTATCAAAAATAATAAAGGTTGTCAACAAAAAGGTGAACATTAAGTTGAAATATTATATAATTGTTCGAAAAATGTACATAAAATTTCAATAAAAATCGTTTAATATTAGATTTTTATTGAAATTTTAGTTGTAGTTTTAGCTTGTTTTTTTAAGAATAATTATTTTACTATTCCTGTTTCTTGAAGCTGTGATGCAGGAACTTCAATAATGTTATTATTATTTAAATCTTTAACTTTTACAGTATTTCCTTTAATACTTTCAATCCATACTGGTTTATTGTTATAAAGAACTTCAATATTATTTGAAGACTTTATTATCTCTAGAGCTCTGTCTTTTAACATAATATCCCTCCTTCAAAGTTATTATTTCAATGAAGGAGGGATATTATTCATTATTATTTTATTAGCAGTATTTTTCAAGCAAAACATTGAAAAGTCTTAAATGAAATTTCTCATCTTCAATTATTTTTTCAATTATCTTATTTATATATTTATCATTAATGTTTTTTTGAATAAAATTGTATGCGTTAATGGCGTTGATTTCGGATAAAATATCCTTTTCAATTTTCAGTCTTATTTTTGATTTGACTGATTTATCTAAAGTAATATCATTGTAAGGATTATCCATATATCCTATTGTTCCTGTACTGTAAAAGTATTTATTTGAGTTGTATAAAAAAGGTTTTCCACCAAGCAATGTTATAAGTTCGGATAAAACTTCGTAGTGATTCATTTCAATCATGGCTATGCACAAAAGAGAATTAGCTATAGTTTCATTATCAATGGTTTCGTGATGATAAAGATATTGAAGTATTGCTGCAAGCTCGCTGTCTTCGCTTCCTGAAAAAGCATTTAAAAGTAGTTTTGCGTATTCTAGGTTTTCCTTTTCTACTTTTATTTCGGGCATAGGCAATTTTGACTGACATGGAAGTGATTTCAAGAATTTCTCAACTCTCTCTTCTATTTCTTTTAGAGCTTCTAAATCTTTACAATTTTCCATAACTACTCCTTATAAAATTATTTTAATATATATATATTCATTTTTATAATTTTAAGTCATATAAAAATATGGTATAATTCATTTACTAAATTAATGCATAAGGAGGAGTATAATGCTTGAAGTAGTAAATCTTACTAAACATTATAATAAAGTACAAGCTATAAAAGATATAAGTTTTACAGTTAATAGTGGTGAACTTGCCGTGTTGGCAGGTCCTAATGGAGCTGGAAAGTCAACTATAATAAAATCTATTGCAGGTCTTTTAAGATATGAGGGAAATATAATGATATGCAATAAAAATAATAAAAGTATAGAAGGTAAGAGATTATTAGGTTATATACCAGAAATACCGTCAATGTTTCCGCTGCTTACGGTAAGTGAACATATAAATTTATCGGCTCATGCCTATAGTATAAAAGATTATGAAAAGAAAAAAGAAGAACTTTTAAAAACTTTTGACCTCTGGGATAAGAAGGATAAATTTGGTTCAGAACTTTCAAAGGGAATGATGCAAAAGGTTAGTATTTGTTGTGCTCTTATAACAAATCCTTCTGTACTTTTAGTTGATGAACCTATGGTAGGTCTTGATCCAAAGGCAATAAAGAATTTAAAAGAGATATTGATTGAGATTAGAAACAAGGGAACAACTATACTTGTCAGCACACATCTTTTAGATTCTGTTCAGGAACTTTGGGATAGAATACTTATAATAAAAAAGGGTCAACTTATTTTAACAAAATCAAAGGAAGAATTTGAAATAAAGGATAAAAGCCTTGAGGATATATTCTTTGAATTTACGGAGGAATAAAGATGCAGGGTATAGTTTATCTTTTAAAAACTACATTTATTAATTATTTTAAAAGATTTAAAAAACAGCCTCAAAAAGCAATAGGACCGTTTTTTGTTGTATTTTGGTTTTTTATTATTATATTATCTTATAAAAGTAAAAAAAGCACAGGTATCTTTAGATTTGAATATTTTATGGTTATATCTTTAATTTATATTTTAGCAATTATGTTATATGCTTTATATAATGGGACTAAAAAGCTTAGTTCTAATTTTGAAATGAACGATGTAAATCTTTTATTTGTAAGTCCAATAAAACCTCAAACCATTCTTTTATATGGTATTGTAAAAAAACTTTGGGCAGAAATATTTGCAATGTTTTATATTATAGTGCAGATACCTAATTTTATAAGAAACGCTAGTATTCCAATTTTAAATGTAGTTATACTTATTGTTTCAGTTATATTTTATCAAGCTGTTTTCTGCAATCTTTTGAAACTTTTTATATTTTCGCTAAATACTAAATTTAAAAAGCTTGGAGAAAGGATAAGATTTAGTATAAAGCTTTTTATAGGATTAGCTGCAGTTTTTTTAATATATGTTTTTGTGAAAGGCAATGTACTATTGTTTATAAATTCTTTAGTGAAAGTAATTACATATAATAAATTTATAGGCTATATTCCTGTTTTTGGATGGATGAGAGAAATTTTATATTATTCAATAAAAGGCATTAATTTTTATTTTTGGATGAATATATTTCTTTTCGTCTTAACAAGTATAATAATGCTTTATATTATTTATAATTTAAATTTAGATTATTATGAAGACGTATTGACAGGAGCTGAACAGCTTACAAATATAAAAAATATAAGCAAAAATAAAGAACAATATGTTAGTAATAATAAAAACATATTTACAAAGTCCTTTAAAAAGAAGGAGTTAAATTTAAAAAATGCTTATGGAGCGAAAGTTTTATTTTATAAGCATATAAATGAGTATGTAAAGAGAAGCCCGATATTTTTTATAAATATATATTCCATTATATTATTTTTAGCATCAGTTATATTAGGAATTTTTGCAAAGGGAGTCGATGTTAAGATTATATTTTTAGCATCATCTGTGCTTTTGATATTTTCTGCGGGTATGGCAGGTAAAATATTTACAGAGATATATTCGCATTTTATTTTTATGATTCCTGATACACCTCAAAGGAAGCTCATATATGGAACAGCTTCATCTCTTGTAAAATCTTTTTCAGATTCCATATTATTGTTTGTACCCTTTGGGATTTTATCGGGAAAAAGCTTTATAGAGATTTTTCTTTGCATAGTTTGTTACGTTTTATTAGCTGCGATGCTTTCTTATAGTGGAGTTTTTGCTTTTAGAGTATCACGATTTATTGGCTTTGATGGAGATATTTCACAGGCGATATTTTTTATTTTCTTTCAATTTTTTATTCTTGCGGGTCTTTATATAGTTATTAATTTAGTTACGTTAGGTTTTAAATATTTTAATGGATACACAATATATCTTTCCTATATTTTATATAGTTTTGTATTTTCAATTCTTTCCTTTATTGGTGGCATAGGTATATTTAAAGATACAGAATTTTAAAATACAAAAATCCTCTATGTGATACATAGGGAATTTTTGTATAGTTTTTTATTAAAAAATCAATTTTTGTTAACAATAGAAGGATTTAATTAATTTTTATCGAAATAAATATAAAAATGTAATATGGTGAATTAATATGAAAATACGCAAGAAAATTTTAATGATGCAAATTATTTTATTTTTAATATTTATGCTTATTTTTTATTTGAGTTCATATAAATACTTGCTTAAAAATATTAAAACAACTGAAAATCAATATATTCGAAATAAATTAAACGAAATACATATGTTTTTTAAAGTTGAAATAGATAATCTTAGAATATTATCTAGGGATTGGGCTATATGGAATGAAACTTATAACTTTATTAAAAATCAAAATAAAAAATATGAAAAGAACAATTTAGATAATGATATTCTTCATAATATAAAAATTGACCTTTTTCTACTTTATGATAATGATAACAATTTAATTACTTCTAAAGTAAAATATAATTATAATTCATTTGTTAAAATAAATGACGAAGAAAAAAGGACAATTGAAAAATATTCAAGAGTTATTTTAAATTTAAAAGATAAATCGGATGAAGTGTCAGGTTTAATAATATTTAATGGTAAACCAATGATAATCTCCTCAAGAGCCGTTACGGATTCTAAAAATGCTATGCCTAAAAGTGGAATTTTAATTATGGGAAGGTATATTGGAACTGAAATAATTAATAGAATAAATACGATGTTTGACTGCAATGCAGAAATTATAACTGAGGGATCTAAACTTGTATCTGAAGATATAAAAGATAAGCTTAAAACAGATGATATTTATATCGAACCCAAAAATAAAGAAAAGATTATAGTTTATAAAAAAGTTTATGATGTTTTAAATAATACAGCTTTTTATTTTAAGATTAAAATCGATAGGGTTTTGTACCTTCAAGGTATAAGTTCAATAAAATTTTATATAATATTTTTGACTTTTCTTTTTATAATGATAAGTATATTTTTCTTTTCTTTTATAAATAAAAATATAATAATACCTATTGAAAATATGAGCAAGAGCGTTAGAGAGATTACTCTTGATAAATATGATAAGGGACTTGCTGTGCAATATGGGAGCGAAGAGCTGTCAAATTTAGGTGAAGACATTAACAGAATATTAAGTAAAATATATCAATACAATAAGGATATAAGAAAAAGCCAAAGGAAACTAAATATTGTACTTGAAAGTTCTAATTCAGGATATTTTGAATATGATGTTAAACATGATATTTTAAATGTAAGCGATAAGGTTTTTGAAATATTAGGATTTAAAAAAGGTGAATTTGAATCAATTTCAATAGATGAATGGAAAAAGAGGATTCATCCTGATGATTATAATCGTATTTATGGTTCTTTTAAAAGAATAACAATGGGTTATGTTCATGATAATCATCTTGAATATAGATTAAAAGCTAAGAATAATGAATATAAATGGGTTTATACTCAAGGGAAAATAGTTGAGTACGATGAAAATAATATTCCTGAAAAAATGCTTGGAATTATTATGGACATTGAAGATAAAAAGAATATGGAAAAGGAAATAAAGTATCTTACATATTATGATAGACTGACAGGATTATTTAACAGAGGATATTATGATTATATAGCTGAACAAATAATTCTTCATGGTAAATATCCTTTATCAGTAATAATATGTGATATAAACGGTCTTAAAACAATAAATGATACTTTAGGACATGATAAAGGCGATGAATTTCTTAAAGAAACATCAAAGATTTTAAAAAGTTCCTGCCCTGAAGAGGCAATAATATGCAGATGGGGTGGGGATGAGTTTATTATTCTTTTAGAAAATTGTAGCGAAAAAGAAGTAGATAAAATAAGTAAAATTATAAAAAATAATATTGAACAAAATATAAAGTACGATAATAGTTTATCTGTAGGTTATTCAACATTAAATTCTGTTACAGATGATGTTAATCTCTTAACGAGGCAAGCAGAAAAAGCTTTATATAAGAATAAACTTTTAAATAAAAATAGTATATATAATAATACATTGCTTCTTTTAAGCAGAACCTTATTTGAAAAAAGTAGCGAGACAGAGGAACATGCTGATAGAATGGTAAGATTTTGTGAAAAGATAGGTAATAAATTAAAGTTTTCTACACTTATGATAAATGAATTGTCCCTTCTTGCAAAACTTCATGATATAGGAAAAATTGGGGTACCTGATAATATACTTAATAAACCTGAGAAATTAACAGAAGAAGAATTTGAAATAATGAAAAGACATACAGAGATAGGTTGTAGAATAGTATCTTCTATTCCAGATTTTGAAAATATTGCATATTATATCCTTTATCATCATGAAAGATACGATGGAAAAGGATATCCAAAAGGTCTTAGAGGTGAAGAAATTCCTCTTTTATCAAGGATACTTACTATTGTTGATTCCTTTGATGTTATGACTCATGAAAGACCTTATAAGAAAGCTATTTCTGTAAAAGAGGCAATTGATGAGCTTAAAAGGTGTTCAGGAACACAATTTGATCCAAAGCTTGTAGACGTTTTTGTTGAAATTGTTAATGATGAAAAAAGTATATAACTTAAAGAGGTTAGGATAGATATTTTTATTTAGAATATATTTTGGCCGTAGGTTTATTCTACGGTTTTTGTATTGTTATTTTAAATGAGGAAATTGCATATTTTTTAAGCCTTGAAAATACTTAATTTTTAGTAATGCAAAAAGGAAATTCACCCCAAATGTCGAATATAATAAGTGTGAACAAAATACCAACAAAGGGGTGAATCCTATTTATGTATATT
>JAOADY010000017.1 GCA_026417075.1 Caloramator sp. | reverse complement strand
CCACTTTGGGAGCATAGCTCAGCTGGGAGAGCATCTGCCTTACAAGCAGAGGGTCATAGGTTCGAGCCCTATTGTTCCCACCATATTGGCCCAGTAGCTCAGTTGGTTAGAGTGCCGGCCTGTCACGCCGGAGGTCGAGGGTTCGAGCCCCTTCTGGGTCGCCATATGCCGGCTTAGCTCAATCGGTAGAGCAACTGACTTGTAATCAGTAGGTTATTGGTTCGATTCCGATAGCCGGCTCCAAAATTAAGACCTTGCAATTTGCAAGGTCTTTTTATTATCTTTTCCTGTTTATATTTTTCATAATTCTTATATCATCACCAAAGAATTCAAATATAGTAAAAAGCCCGAATATCCTTGAGGTTAGCCTATCGGGATAGCATTGATTAAAGCTTTCCATAGGTATGTTTGTTGATATAATCATCTTTTTCTTTTTAAGCAGTCTATTGTTTATTACATTGAAAAGTTCAGTCTGTGCAAAGGATGTATTTTGCTCTGTTCCTAAATCATCAATTATTAAAAGATCACAATCAAATAAATCTTCAATAATATCACAAGAGGTATTATCATCAAAACGAGCGCGTCTTAAAGTTTCAATAAGTTCTGCTGCTGTTTGATATATTACTACTTTTCCCATGTCGAGAAGTTCTTTAGCAATACAGTTTGATAAAAAAGTTTTCCCAAGACCAGTTTTTCCTAAAAATAAAAGATTTTCATTTGAAGAATCAAAATCTTTATAAAAGCTTATGCATTTAGCATATATTTCCTGAATATTTTCTAAAGGAGAAATTCCATATTCTAAATCTTTTTCTTTTGAATAAAGTGAGAAATCGAAGTTATCAAAGTTTTGATATTTCAAAATATCTTTGAGGTTTGACTGCTGATAAAGCTTATCGATTAACTTTTGCTTAAAACATGAACATTTTTCATTCCCTATATATCCTGTATCTTTACATTTATTACATTTATATTTTATATCAAGGTAGTCTATAGGATATTTATTTTGCACGAGTATTTCAGCTTTTTCCATTTTAAGATCAGTAATCTTTTTTTTAGCTTCACTTATTAAATTTTCGGAATTTATGCCTTTGAAAATAAAAGAAGCTAAATCAAATCCTATTTTAGAAATTTCTTCATCTATTTCCTTTATTCTTTTAAATTTATTGTATATTTCTTCTTGACGTTTTATTTGTTCTAATTTTTCCCTTTCCTGAAGGAGGTCATACTCCTTTAAAATTTCGGATATATATCTACTTTTCATTTGAACCTCCCCTTCCTAAAAGTTGTTTTTTTAATTCAACCATATCAAATTGGCTTTCATAGTTTTGAACTTTATTAAAAGGCTGCATTTTTTTCTTTGATTTTTTTGAGATTTTATCTAAATCATCAATTTTTTTAACACCACTTTTATACCAATCTGAAAGTATAGCATCTATATAACTGAAATTTCCTTCATTTATTCTCATAATGCATATTCTACATGCTTCAAGAATAACCTCTAGAGGGAAGCCCATTTTAAATATCCATTTTTCCATAAATTCTTCCTGGGGCTTTGATATATCAGAATCCTTAAGACCAATATAGTTTGCTATGGCTCTATATTTATTCCACTTATCCTCATGACTTTTAATATATTTTTGAGCATCTTCTATTGATTTTATGCCGTTGTCGTGCCAAGCAATTGCAACTTTTTCTATATACCTAATATCTGTTTTTTTTCTTGCTGTGCAATATTCAACAAGAAGGATTACAACCTCAGGAGTAAAATTAAAGTCTTCTAAAAAACTCATGTAAGTTGACATTTCTTTTGAATAAAGTGGTCTTCCTATAAGTTTTTCAATATGCTCAAACATATCCTTTGTAAAGCCATCGAAAAAAATATTACCGTTTTTATTTGATGCTGTATTTTCATCTAAAAATTCAACACTTCCATCGTTTGATAGATGTAACAATCCCTTATCTTCCCAATATTCAAAGGCTTTAATTACATCTGTCTGAAGAATATTAAGTTTTGAGGCTATATCTTCAAGGCTAATTTCAATATTAGAAAGAGCACATCTTAAACATATAATATATACCTTTATAAATTCACCATTAGCTTCAGGAAGATATTTGTCAATAAATTTATTATCAATAGGAGTAAATTCCATTTTGGGTAAATTGAATTTTAAGTTTCCCATAACAACACTCCTTAATTATCTGTATTATAATTATATCAAAAGGTGTTTTACCCCTCAACAATGCTTCATATTATATTTATTTCAAAAGTCGAATATAATAATAACATACTTATACATACTTGCAAAATAAAAGTTTTTAGTGTATAACTAAAATGAAAAGCAAAAAAAGGAGGCGATTTGGTGAAATTTAAAGCTAAATTCAATTATAAAGAATTTCTTGCTTATATTGACAAAATACGAACAAATTTGAATACAACAGTATTAATAGCTATAATCTCAGGGGCAATTATTGCTATATGTACATATAATATATATCAATTCAAAGCTTCTTCATATCTTATTAAGGTAAACAATAAACCTATAGGATATGTTAAAAAATTAAGCGATGTTAAAAGAATTTTAAATTCCATTAAATCCACAGAAGGAGACAAAGCAACAAAATCTATAAATTATTCTAGAACTTTAGAACCGGTCAAGAGTTTTTTGACAGTAGATGAAGCTGAAAAGGTTATAAGATGTGAGTTGGGGCTTAAAATTCAGGCTGTTGCTATTTTTGCAAATGATGTTGAAGTTGCAAAAGTACATGATAAAAATACGGCGGAAAAGATTATTCAAAGAGTTAAAGAGTACTATTATCCAAAGATGTCGAATGGTATGATTCAGATACTTTCAAGCAATATAAAAGAAAAAATTACCTATAAGGATGTTTTGGTTGAATCTAAGGAAATTTTAAATGTAGATGATGCTGTTAAGAAAATAGTTAACGGAAGAAACCTTGAAAAGAACTATATAGTAAAAAAAGGCGATACTATATGGGATATAGCCATAAAAAATAACATGATGCTTGAAGAATTAAAAGCAGCGAATCCTAATATAAATATAGATAAAATCGATGTAGGACAGGAGATTAAGCTTGCAGTAAATCAACCTTATTTAAATGTAGAAATAGTTGCAAAAATTAAAGAGAGAGAAGAAATTCCTTTTGATACAAAGGAATTTCAAGATAAAAATTTATCAAAAGGCATAAGAAAGGTAAAGGTAGCGGGGAAAAATGGAGTACAAGATTTAGAAAAGGTAGTTACATTTTTAAATAGTGATACTTTAGATGAAGATGTCGTTAAATCAACAATAATTAGGCATGCAGTTGATGAAGTTATTGCAGTTGGGACTAAAGTTTCAACCTATGTTGCTACAGGAAGATTTGTAATGCCTTCAAGAGGATATATATCTTCAAAGTTTGGATATAGATGGGGAAGGATGCATGAAGGAATAGATATAGCCGCCCCTCGTGGTACAGCTATAATTGCATCCGAGTCAGGTAAAGTTACATTTGCAGGCTGGAGAAGCGGATATGGTTATTGCGTTATGATAAGTCATGGTAATGGATACCAAACATTATATGGACATGCAAGTAAGCTTTATGCAAAAACAGGACAATATGTAAAGAAGGGTCAAAAAATTGCAGCGGTTGGGAGTACAGGACGTTCAACGGGATCTCATGTTCATTTTGAAGTACGACAAAGGGGAGCTTGCAAAAATCCATTAAAATATATAAAATAGGACGGAAACGTCCTATTTTATTATCTTCTCAAAGACGAATATACCTTTTCCCTGAGAGTATTTATTATCTCCTATGCTTAAAGAAGAAAGACAAATTATTGATTTTAAATCCGATGGAGTAAGATTTGGGGTTTTTTCAAGAATGAGAGCGCATATACCTGATATTAATGCACAGGATATAGATGTTCCTGACATAGATATATAAGGATTTTTTATATCTATATTATTCTTTCCTAAAGGTGTATAAAGTATATTTGAGGATAAGGATGTTATATTAGAGCAGGGCGCTATAATATCTGGTTTTGAAGAACCGTCAAGAAGAGGCCCTCTCCCTGAAAAGTAAGATACTGTGAAATTTTTTAATGTATTATTGCTACAGACGACACCACCAACAGTTATAACTTCCTTCATATTTCCGGGGAAATAAATACTGTAGGGCTGTGGACCAAGATTTCCAGAGGGAGCAACAACAGTTATATTCATTTCTATGGCTTTTTTTATGATTTCTTTTAAAGGATTTATTTTTATATCATTTAGATAAGGAAATTCAAAGGGAAGGCATATAACTTTAATGTTATATTTATCTTTAACAGAAAGCAGTATATCCAGTGCTTTTATTATGTCTGACATAAAACCATGCCCTGAAGAATCAAAAGCTTTAACCATACATATTGATGCATCTGGGGCTATTCCAGAATAAAAGTTATTTGACATAAATCCACTGGATGCAATGCAACCACTTATAAATGTTCCATGGCCATTGTCATCATAGGGCTTTAAGTATCCGTTTATAAGATCATTAAAATATACTATTTTATTTTTGCTGTTTGTTAAATCAGGATGTGGGAATACGCCAGTATCTATAATTCCAATGCTAATTCCTTTCCCTGTTAGATTAAATTTTTTAGCATGATTTATTCCTAGAACATTGCTTGAATTATTAAGACAGAGCGTAGCTTTATGATCAAAGCAAATAAATGGTACTTCAGGCATTTCAGATAATTTATCAGCAAAAGAAGGAGAGAGTTCACAAGATATAGCTTTTACGTATTTATATTCGTATTTTATTTTTCCATTATTGTATATTATTTTGTTTTTTATTGGTTTTGCATCATCTCTAAAACATACTATTACTGGTATTTTCTTTTTTGATATGGTTCTCATAAAAGGTTTTATACTAGGGTCAAATTTATTAATAAAACTAAATAACCGCATTTTAACACCTCAAAGTATTTATGCATTATATATTATATGATTTAAGGAATTTTTTGTTACAATAGAATTTTTTGGATTTTAAATCGTTATTAAAACATGAAATTATAATAAGATATGATATAATTAATATAAAAGTTTGAAAGATAAAAATATTTAATAATAAAATCTGCTATGGAGGTGATAAAATGGCATTGATAGATTTTAAATGCAAAAAATGTGGGAATGAATTTTTTGAGATAGTTAAAAATGTTGATGAAAAGATAACTTGCCCAAAATGTAGCAGTGAAAAAGTTGAGAGGATATATAAGGGTAAGTTTTATGGAAAGGGAGGAAGTTGTTCTGGAAGTTGCAGTGGATGTAGCGGATGTCATTAAAAAAAGCCCTAGGGGGCTTTTTATTTTTCTGAAAAGGTTTCAATATGTTTTAAAAATTCTTTTGCTACGGGAGACAAAGGTCTTTTATTATGAGTTACAACATAAATACCTCTTGTTATATTTACATCTTTTATTGTGTGTTTTGATAAAAATCCTGTTTGAATGTAGTCTTTGCATGCGATTTCTGAAACTACAGAAATTCCTGCTCCAGCCTTTACGAATTGTAATACAGCCTCAAGACTACTTACTTCAGCGAAGATTTTAATCTTGTCAATTTCTATACCCAATTTAGACAGCGCATTTTCAAATACAGATCTTGTAGCAGAGCCTCTTTCTCTTAATATAAATCTTTGAGAGAGCAAAGTATCTATTGGTACAACATCAGGAAGAGATGTGCTACTTATAAGAACTAGCCTGTCTTCATAAACCTTTGAATAGGTAAGCTTGGTATCTTTTATAATTTCACCGACAATTCCAACATCTGCGTTTCCAAGAAGAATCATATCTACAACTTCTTTTGTGCTTTCTTCTTTTATATCATAGTTTACATTTGGATATTTATCATAAAAGGTTTTTAAAAGCTGTGGAAGTAAAAAACGGCAGGGAGTTGTGCTTGAAGCAATAGTAAGATTACCGGTTATTTTTGTCCCAAGCTCTGAAAGCCTTGCGATTGCTGTATTTCTTACGTTTGTAAGATTAATTGCATAATCTAAAAATATAGCTCCAGCCTGTGTTAGACGAATTTCTTTGCTACTTCTGTCAAACAGAATTACTCCAAGCTCTTGTTCAAGGGATGCAATATGAGCGCTGACTGTTGGTTGAGATAAAAATATAGCTTCTGCTGCTTTTGAAAAACTTTTATATTTTGCCACATTTACAAAGGCTTCTATTTGTTTAAAATCCATAAAATCACCCAAACTAATGATACAATATTTTATTGAGATTATCAATATATATTATTATGTTTTCCTATATTTATAATATGGAAGAATGACAATTAAATGTCAATAAAAAAAATAAACAATTTGTCGCATAAAAAGTAGTTAAGTGGTATAATATCAATTATGGATTATAATATGGAAATTTTGACTTTATATAAATGTAATATAAATAGAAGGATGGGTGGATAATGGAAAAATTATTGATAGAAGGTGGAAAAAGACTTTCTGGGAATGTAGTTATAAGCGGTGCTAAAAATGCTGCCGTAGCAATACTTCCTGCAGCAATTTTGTGTGATGAGGGAATTTGTAAAATTGATAATCTCCCTCAAATTGAAGATATATATTGTCTTGAAAAAATGTTGATAGAAATTGGAGCTTCTATAAAGAAAGAAGGAAAAGACTGTATTGTTATTGATCCATCTGGTATAAAATCCCACATTGCAACAGGAGAAGAAGTAAGAAAGATGAGAGCATCCTATTATTTAATTGGAGCACTTTTATCTAAATATGGAAAAGCGGAAGTGGTTTTTCCGGGAGGATGTCCTATAGGGGTAAGACCAATCGATCAACATATAAAGGGATTTGAAGCTCTTGGAGCAAAGGTAAGTATAGAACATGGCTTGATTAAAGTAAATGCTGAAAATGGTCTTAAAGGCACTAGTATATATCTTGATGTTGTTAGTGTAGGTGCAACTATTAATATAATGCTTGCTGCGTGTAAAGCTAAAGGTACTACAATAATCGAAAATGCAGCAAAGGAGCCACATGTAGTTGATGTTGCAAACTTTTTAAATGCAATGGGAGCTAAAATTAAGGGTGCAGGTACTGATGTTATAAAGGTTACAGGGGTTGAAAAACTTAAAGGATGTGAATATTCTGTTGTGCCAGATCAAATTGAAGCTGGAACTTATATGATTGCAGCGGCTGCAACGAGGGGAGATGTTACTCTTATAAATGTAATACCAAAACATTTAGAAGCCATTACAGCAAAGCTTATCGAAATGGGGGTTGATGTGGAAGAAGGAGAGGATACTATAAGAGTTTATTGCACTAATAGAACTCGAGGTGTTAATGTAAAAACTCTTCCTTATCCAGGATTTCCAACTGACCTTCAGCAGCCACTTTCAGTATTATTAGCGATTTCTGAAGGAAGAAGTATAATTACGGAAAATATATGGGAAGCAAGATTTAAGCATGTGGATGAATTAAAAAGGATGGGTGCAAATATTAAAGTTGAAGGTAAAATTGCCCTTATTGAGGGGGTTGAAAAATTATCAGGAGCAGATGTTATAGCAACGGATTTAAGGGCAGGAGCTGCTATGATTATTGCAGGACTTGTTGCAGACGGATATACAACTATATCCAGTATAAGACATATAGACAGAGGATATGAAAATATTGAGTATAAACTAAAGGGTCTTGGAGCTGAAATAAAGAGAATAAAGACAGATGAGAGAGAATTTGAATGTGATTAGACTTAATATATAGGTCTTTTAACTATTGAAAGTTATCTATTAAGAAAGGAGAGATCTATGGAATTTTGCTCTATATTTAGCGGTAGTAGCGGTAACTGTCTATATGTAGCCTCGGACAGAACAAAGATACTCGTTGATGCAGGACTTTCCGGAAAGAAAATACAAGAGGGATTAAAAGATATAGGTATAAATCCCTGCGAAATAGATGCTATTGTAATTACCCATGAACATGATGATCATATAAAATCAGCAGGAATTTTATCGAGAAGGTTTAATATTCCTATATATGCAAATACTAATACATGGGAAGCTATGATAGAAAAGTTAGGAGAAGTTAAAAGGGAAAATATAAAAATATTTGACGATTATAATCCCTTTGAAATAGGGGATGTTTTTGTGATACCCTATGAAATTCCTCACGATGCCGTAAAACCTTGTGGTTACAGTTTTATAAATGCTAAAGTTAAAATTTCTATAGCAACGGATATAGGATATGCAAGCGATACTGTTAAAGAAAATATTAAGGATTCGGATCTTATACTTTTAGAGTCAAATCATGATGTTGAGATGCTAAAGGTAGGTCCATACCCCTATCCTTTGAAACTCAGAATATTAGGGGACAAAGGGCATCTTTCTAATGAAGCTGCAGGAGATACAATAGTTGATATATTAAACAGCAAAATAAAAAAGATAATCCTTGGACATTTAAGCAAAACTAATAACTATCCTCAGCTTGCATTAAGAACTGTACTTTCTATACTTGAGATGAATAATATAAGGGATGGCAGGGATGTTGATATCGATATTGCATTAAGAGATAAGGTGGGTAGGCTTCAAATAGTAAAGTAGGAGGAGCCTATGGAAAATAACGATTTCAATAATAAAAAGAAATCCTCGTTATTAGGATATTTTTTTTCTGCACTCTTTGGGGCAATTATAGGAAGTTTTTTGCTTCTTACCTTTGGTCCTGAAGCTATTTTTGGAAAGTTAAAGCAGGAAACGCCGCAGATTTCACAAATTCAACTAAATACTCAGCAAAGTCAGACTGAGACTATAATTTCAAAGGAAAATAAAAGCATAAAATATGCCGCAGCAAAAATAATCCCTTCTGTTGTAGGAATTGTAACGACTAAAATTCAGACAGACTATTTTTTGAGACCTAAAACTATAAAGGGAGTTGGCTCGGGAGTTATTGTTGATAAACAGGGTTACATAATTACAAATAACCATGTTGCAGATACAAATTCAAAAAACATAAGGGTACTTTTAGCTGATGGAAGGGAATTTTTAGGAGAAACAATATGGGCAGATCCATATTTAGACCTTTCAATTATTAAAATAGAAAGCGGAGATTTAACACCGGCTATATTGGGAGATTCAAAATCTGTAAGCATTGGAGATGAGGTTATTGCTGTTGGGAATCCTTTGGGTCTTAGGTTTCAAAGAACCGTAACAGCAGGAATTATAAGTGCTGTAAATAGAACAATTCAAATGCAGGAGGGATATTTTATGGAGGATTTAATTCAGACTGATGCCTCGATAAATCCTGGAAACAGCGGGGGCCCTCTTGCAAATGGGAATGGAGAAGTTATTGGAATTAATACTGTAAAGGTGAGCACTGCAGAGGGTATAGGTTTTGCAGTTCCTATAAACATTTTAAAGCCCGTTATAAAAAGCATTGAGGAAAAAGGATATTTTATAACTCCAACCCTTGGGATAAAAGGGTTTGATAGGGAAATAGCTTCCTATTACGGGTATAATATAGACAGCGGTGTATATGTTTTTGATACGGTTTCTAATGGCCCGGCTGATAAAGCAAAGATTAGAGAGGGAGATACAATAGTATCTATAAACGGGAAAACAATTATATCTATGCTCGATTTAAAAGAGGCAATATATAACGCAGGAGTGGGGAATACAGTGTCAGTAGGCCTTAAAACTCCTCTTGGTGAAAAAACTGTAAATGTTACTTTAGAAAAAGCAGAATAATAGATTAATACGCTTTTTGTGACTGTTATAAAGCTTGAGTTTAAATTCAAGCTTATTTTTATAATGCCAAGATATATATAATTATTAAATTTAAGGGAGATAAAATCATGAATAATATAAAGATAATATGCGTTGGAAAGCTTAAAGAAAAATATTTAAAGGAAGGAATAGATGAATATTTAAAAAGATTATCAAAGTACTGTAACATAGAGATAATAGAGGTTCCTGATGAAAAAGCTCCAGAAAATCTATCAGAAAAGCAGGAGGAACAGATAAAGATAAAAGAAGGACAAGGCATTTTGAAATACATAAAGGAGAACATGTATGTAATAGCTCTTGATATAAAGGGTAAAATGATTTCTTCAGAGGATTTGGTAGCTTTTATGGAGGATTTAGGGGTAAAAGGAATCAGCAATGCAGCCTTTGTAATAGGAGGCTCCCTTGGACTTTCTAAAGAAGTCTTGCAAAGAGCCGACTATAAGCTCTCCTTTTCAAAGATGACTTTCCCCCATCAGCTAATGCGTCTTATACTCCTTGAACAGATTTACAGGGGATTTAGGATAATAAAGGGTGAAATGAGAGTGTAAATAATTTTGTGTAAGTCAATTAAAAACCTCCTTTTCGGAAATAATTAGAAATATAAATTAAGAAGGAGGTTTTAAAAATGTATTTAATGACAAAGGAACAGCTACAATTGTAATTTTATCAGTAGTATCTGCTTATTTCTAAGCATCTATTTTTGATGCTTATTAAACAAGAAGGCGGGCATTTTCATAAAATACCCGCCTCAACAATTGACAAAGAGGATAAAAAAATCTCGCATAGATAAAGCTCCTGCGAGTTGTGACGGTACAGAAATCACTTCCACCGCCAATTTTAATATATGAAATTTATTAATAGATGTAAATCGTTTTATTCCATTGGATATGCTGTGACTAAAGGCGTTTCTAAAGTCATTTCTAACCGAGAGATCAAAGTTACCATCATATCTTAACTTAACCATTTTATTAAAATATTTAGCATTAGCGTTTGTTTTGATATTTTCAAGATACTCATCATATGAAATTTTTATAAAATAATAAGTCATTTCATCAAGATGTTCTCTGAATAAAGGATACCAATAACCATTTGAAAGTTCCTTAATCTTTTTATTTATTTTACCTTCAAATCATACACATTAAAATAATTGGTTATTTCTACCTTATCTTCTTTTAATTCTTCACCATCTACAAATAATTGCTTTGTTTGTGTCTTTAACATTAAAGTATCATCTTCTTTTACATTAAAATTATCTATTACAGCTACCCCATAAGCATTAGTTACTAAATTCACAAATACCTGTGATTTTTTATTTGTATCTATATACGATAACTCAAATTTAAAATCTTTTACTGGTTTATTATTTTCATCTATTATTCTAAATATTCCTATATTATCTCTACTTAATCTTCCTGTTACTTCTAATGGTAAAGTGCTTGTACCTACATATGTATTATCATATTCAAATTCTGCATATTGATTGTATTTACAACCCCAACCATCATATAGAGTTTCTATACCAAAATCTTTAAAATAATTCTTATTACTTACTTTTTGAAACTCTACCCTAAATACTTCTCCATTTTTTAATTCCCTATTCAGTGCTATCTTATTATAACTTGCTGATGGTACTATTATACCCTCACCTAATTTCACATTCTTCTTATCTTTTATCACTAATTTTACTCTAAAATCATCATGTATTACATTCTCTCTACCATCTACATTGTAATTAAAATATAATGTTGTTACCTTATTTGGTACTATCGGTTTTTTAACTGTTGTTTTCTTTGCAGCACCATATACTAC
>JAOADY010000016.1 GCA_026417075.1 Caloramator sp. | reverse complement strand
CCCCACCATAGCTGCCTTGATATACACCAGTCCTGTATATTTTCCATCCAGTTAAAATAAATCTTTGCAAATCTTTCAGGAACGAACTGTATTTTTCCTTCTTTAACAACCTCTATTGCAGGCTCAGCTAAAGGCTTCATTTTAACAAACCATTGTTTTGATAAAAGAGGTTCAACTACTGTACCACATCTATCGTGGCAACCTACATTATGATTTAAATCTTCTATTTTAACAAGAAGATTAAGAGAATTTAAATCTTCTATTATAGCCTTTCTTGCCTCATATCTGTCCATTCCTTCATATTTTCCTGCAAGAGAACTCATGGTTCCATTTTCATTTATAACAACAACTTGCTCAAGGTTATGGCGGACTCCAACTTCAAAATCATTAGGATCATGCGCTGGGGTAATTTTAACCGCACCTGTTCCAAATTCCATCTCAACGTATTCATCTGCAATTATAGGAATTTCTCTGTTCATAAGAGGAAGTATTGCCATTTTCCCTATAAGATGTTTATACCTCTCATCCTCTGGATGTACCGCAACTGCTGTATCTCCAAGCATTGTTTCAGGTCTTGTAGTTGCAACTACTATATACTCACTGCTATCTTTAACAGGGTATTTTATATGCCAAAGATTTCCGTTTTTCTCGCTGTACTCTATTTCAGCATCGGATAGTGCCGTCATACATCTTGGACACCAGTTTATAATCCTTTTCCCCTGATATATAAGACCCCTATTATAGAGCCTTACAAATACTTCTCTAACAGCCCTGTTAAGTCCATCATCCATTGTAAATCTTTCTCGGCTCCAGTCACAGGAAGCCCCCATCTTCATTAACTGCTCCCTTATTCTCGCCTTGTATTTATGTGTCCAATCCCAAACCTTTTCAAGAAATGCTTCCCTTCCTATTTCCTTTTTATATATTCCCTGCTTTAAAAGCTCATTTTCAACCTTTACCTCCGTTGCTATGCTCGCATGATCCTCTCCTGGAAGCCAAAGAGTAGAATAACCCTGCATTCTTTTCCATCTTATTAATATATCCTGAAGAGTGTTGTCAAGAGCGTGACCCATATGAAGCTGTCCTGTTATATTCGGAGGCGGAATAACTATTGTAAAGGGTTCTTTATTTTTATCAATTTTTGGAGTAAAATATCCCTTTTCAATCCATTTGTTATATAATCTTTCTTCAAAATCCTTAGGATTATAGGTTTTTGACAGATTCCTGCTATCTTCCATGTTAATTCCTCCTAAAATATTTTTAGTATTTTAAAAAAGCCTATACATGCAATTACAAGCCCTATAAGCTTTATTATTATCAATTTAAAATCATCATATTTGATTTTTAAAAGCTTTAATATATATTTTGAAGCATATACTATTATGCTTCCAAACAATACAAAAAACAAACTCACTCCATCAACCTTTGAAAGCATATTTATCACCTCCGAACTTAAAAAGGCATCAAAAAAGGTTCTTCGCAAAAAGGACGAAGAACCGCGGTACCACCTTTATTCCGGAATTTCCGGCACTCAAAACTGTAACGGGCAACCGTTCTACACTACTTCATTCATGCAGAAAGCTCAAAAGCTACCTTCAGCAGCAATCCTCACAGGAAACCTTTCAGCCGCCGAGTTTCCCTCTCTTTGTGCATTAACTGCCTACTCCTCTTTTTCATAGCTTTTATATATTATTTTTTAATATTCTACAACAAATTTTTAAAAATTGTCAACATATTTATTGTTTGTTTTTAAGCAAAAGGTATACGCCTGCAAGAACAAATAAAACCGGGAAAAAATATGTGCTTATATAGGATTTTATAAGGCTATAGATTTCATATCCATTAAAGAGTTTATCTACTATTGCCAAAGAACCTATTATAATAAGGGCATAGGCAAAATATATTAAAAAGTTCCTGCTAATATTAGCTGAAAACTGCCCCATAGTTCCTTCAGTATACCTTTTAAATATAAATTCAGAATCAGGAACGTATTCTCCTCTGTCAAGCTTTCTTGCTATGCTGAAGGTATCAAAGAATGTAAAACACCAAAAAGGAAATTGTATTATATCAGATAGATATCCTATTGATAAGAGCCTGCATACAGGTTCTATTAAAAGAAACAGCATTAAAGCCTGAACTCCTCTTTTTATTAGACCAAGATACATATATCCAACTCCAGGTATAAGAGCTGCTAGAAATGTTAAAAATCCACTCCTTCTTTCCATTTATATCACCCTTTCAAATATTTTTATTATAAAATTAAAGTTATATCCTAAGGATAGAGCATAACTTCTCATCCAAAATTCTAAATTATATATATTATGTTGAAGATTTAAAGCATAGTTTAGCATCATCAAAAAGCCTGAAACAATAAAGCTCAAAGCAGGTATATAATTTGAAACTACATACCTTTGAGAATTTTTATTTATTTTATTTAGCAATCTAACATTATAATCCTCCTTAATATTTATGTCTTCAAAACTTGATGCAATTAATCTATCTAAATCATCCCATTCTTGCTGCATAGTATCTCTCCTCCCTTTTCAAATTCCATTTTAAGTTTTTGTCTTGCCCTGTAGATTCTGCCTTCAACGTTTTTTTGAGTTATTCCAAGTATATCCCCTATTTCCTTTTGAGAAAGTCCAATATAATAGTACAAAATTATAACTACTTTTAAATCTTCAGGAAGAGATAATATACACTGCCTTATATAGTTTTTTTCATCTAAATCTCTATCATCATCCCTTTTATATCCTATAAAATCTATTAAAAAATTTTTTATGCTCTTTTTTCTTTTATAGTCAAGGCATCTTGATACCGTTATTTTATAAATATATGTTGACAGAGAGCAATCTCCTCTAAAGTTTTTAATTGATTTATAAAGTGTTACAAAAACCTCCTGAGATATATCCTCTGCCTCTTGATACTCATTTGTATAAGTATAACAAAGAGATATTATTTTCTTTTTGTAAAGTTCAACAACTTCAATAAAAGCTCTCTCATCCCCTGATTTTAATCCCTCAATCAATTCTTTTTCATTCAATTTAATCACTCCAGCGAACTAATATTTATCGTTCCCCTGTTTACTTTTATATCAACTTTTCCTAAACCTGACCCAATTGATTTTATAATACCAGAATTTACTCTTTTTTCGTCATTTACTCTACAAGTCCCCTGTTGCAAATCAGCAGAAATGTTTATATTTTTATCCTTTGTTTTTAAATCCATAATACCGTTTTGCATATCCACTGAAACATTTTTACAAATATTATTATCTATATTTACTTTTCCATTTTGAACATCTACATCTATATTTTCACAGTCACCCTTTATATTAATATTACAATTATTTCCTTCTATCTTAGTGATACTTGTATCTTTAATATTAAAATTCAAATTTTCTGAATCGATTATAAGGCTTTGTGCATTTTCTATACTACCATTTATATTATCACATTCTATATTTACATTTCCAAGAATTAAATTGCTATTTTCATGCGTTCTTATATCCGAATTACTAGCCTCAATATCAATATTCATTTTATCTGGAAGGTATATATTAACTTCAGCCTTTCTTATAAAAGGTTCATCAATATATACTTTATATTCATTAACATCTTCATTTACATTTATATTGTATTTACTAATTGTATAATTTTTATAAACATATATTTTTGCATCAATTTTTATATTTTTATCATCAGATTTATTTATTATAACTCTAGCATTTTCTACCGAAAAAGATATTTTACTTTTACCCTTAGATAAAATCTTATTGCATGTAATAACTTTATATTTGTCGTTATCGAAGCTCTCTAAAAATTTCACAAAATCATTGTAATTAAAATTCTTTCCAAAACAATTCCAGTTATTACTAAATTTATACGCAATCCCTTGAACAATATTAGTAACAAGAAAAACTATTATTATGGGTATAATAATTAAATTAACCTTAAGTTTCTCATCTTCTTTTTTTCTTGAATGTAAAATGAGTATCTCCAATCCTAAAAGTATAAATATAGCAGGCCACCATTTAAAAATCTCTCTTCCAAGCTGATGATTAGATTTGTTTATTATCATCCACACTCCAAAAAATATTAATCCTAAGGATGATGTTAAAGTTCCAACTTTCCTCATAAATAAACCTCCTTTTCATTTTTCACTTATATAGACATTAAAAATTTTCATTATCCCATTAAAATTTTTATTTTTTTATAAAAACTTGATTTATAACAAAATATTTTTATATTTTTAATTCTATGAATATAAAAATGGCATACCGTATCCTTTAAGATTAAGATATAGTACGCCATCATAATATCTTAAAAATCAATATATATCTTCAATTATATAAAGTTTGCCTATATCATCATAAAAAATTAAATAAATCTTTGAATTATCTTCTTTTACCTTAAAATAGTATTTATATTTTTTATCAAAATCAGGTCTGTTTGTATTTGCAACATTAAGGCTGTCAAGAATAGTATCTATTTTAGACTCAATGTCAGGATTTTTTGTATCTGTCCAATTTAGTTTATTTTCAATATCATTTTTATTTTTATACTCAAATACATGATATCTCTGTCCATCTCCATGGAAGCTTGCTCCACTTTCTACAGAATAAATTTCTTTATAAGGTTTTGGTAATTTAATAGACCAGTTTAAATTAATTATCGAAGTATAAGATTTGTGTGTTTGTGTAAATAGCAACAAGAAAATTACAGCTATTAATAAAATACTGATGCTTATAATCCTTATTGATACTTTTTTACCCATAATAATCATAAAACTAACCACATATATTTATTTAATTTATTAAAAATTGTGGTTAATCTTTTAACCCCCTATAAAAAATTTTATATATTTGAACTTTTATATAACAAATCCTCCATTAGGACTTATTACCTGCCCTGTTATAAAATCTGCTTTATTTGAAGCTAAAAAAAGAGCACATTCTGCAATATCATCTGCTGTTCCTAATCTTAACAATGGAGTTGCATTTTTTAATTCTTCAATTTCTTTTTCATCTAAATCCTTTATCATATCAGTCTGTATAATACCAGGCGCAATACAATTTACTTGTATATTTGAAGGTCCTAATTCTTTCGATAGAGCTTTTGTAAACCCAATAATTCCCGCCTTTACAGCTGAATAATGCACTTCACAGGATGCTCCTACTATTCCCCATATTGATGAAATGTTTATTATTTTTCCTCTCTTTTTCTTAAGCATATGCTTTATAACTGGCTGTGTACAATAAAAAACGCTGTTTAAATTTACTCTTATCATATTATCCCAATCTGTTTCTGTTAAATCTATAAAAAGTTTTGTTTGAGCTATTCCTGCATTATTTATTAAAACATCTATACTGCCAAATTTATCTATGCAATAATTTATCATAGCATCTGCTTCATTCTTATTTGATACATCTGCCTTAAATCCTTCAACAGATAATCCTTCCTTTTTTAAATCTTCTATAAACTCCAAAGCAGAATCAACAGATTTATTGTAATTAATTAATGTATTATATCCATTAATAGCAAAAGCTCTTGCAATAGCCTTTCCAATTCCTCTCGATGCTCCTGTAACAATTACTGTTCTCAATTTTTATTCTCCTTAAAATGTTTTTAATATAATATTTTGTATATAATTATAACACTTTTTCAATAAATATATCTACTATTTCCGGATCAAATTGAGTACCTTTATTTTGTATAAGTTCATTTATTGCAGCATATTTTTTCATTGAATCCTTATATGCTCTTTTACTTATCATCGCATCATAAGAATCTGCTACAGTAATAATCCTCGATATAAGAGGTATTTCATATTTTTTTAATCCCTTAGGATAACCTAAACCATCAAATCGCTCATGATGAAATAATATGTATTGGGAAATTTCTTTTGTTTGATAGTATGAATTTAAAATCTCATATCCATATTCTGGATGTTTTTTGATTTCAATCCATTCCTCTTCCCTTAATTTCCCTGGCTTATTTAAAATATTTATATCAATTTTAATTTTACCAACATCATGAAGTAAAGCAGCTATTTTTGTCATTTTAATATTCCTTCTGCTTAAATTCATATATATTGCAATATCTTCACTTAATTTACTTACTCTTATAGAATGTTTTGCTTCTCTTTCACTAACTTTACTTAATTTATCAAAAATTAAATATATAATATTATTTTCATTAACTGAAGATAAGGATAACATTGCTTCTATATTTTTTCTCATACTAAAAAGCTATAGCGTATAAAAATATTTTATACGTTTTCCTCCTTTCTTCATCATTTTTTATTTAAAATTGTATACTTTGTTATTAATATATCCATTTTTTTACTAAGATCAATAATATCCCTGCAATCTTTTTTATTCTTGTTAAGTAATACTAAACTACTATTATTTAATTTACATCTCAAATTATTTATTTCAGTTATTACTGTCTTAAGCTCATTATTCATTTCTTATATATTCCCCTCCTTTTCCCCTTTTGACAACAAATTCTTTAAGTTGTATTATTAATTCAAACAAAATGAATATTTTGTCTAAAATCAGGTAAAAAAATTTATTATTTTTTTGTTTTAAATTTACATATTTTTAATATTATCTCGTATTATTCCAATATTATTCCATAATATGTTATTTTTAAATTATAATATATAAAAATTTGGATTATTATATAATATATGCTATAATTTATTAGACAAAATATTCATAATGTATTATTTTGTTGGAGGAGATAAAATGTCAAAAAGGAATAACTCAAAAATTAAATATCTTACACAAAAAGAAGCTAAAAATCTTTTTGACGCTATTAAAAAATCAGATAGTATCCATAAAACAAGAGATCTTGCTATATTCCGAGTAGCCTACAGATGCGGTTTAAGAGCTTCTGAAATTGCACTAATAAAATTAGAAGACTATAATCAAACCAAAGGTGAATTATACTGCAAAAGATTAAAAGGTAGTTGCAATAATACAATAAGGCTTGATATTAAAACAAAAAATATATTGGATACTTATATATTAGAAAATAAAATTACATCAAGCTCAGAATATATTTTTAAAAGTCAAAAAAATAAGCCTATTTCAAGACAGACTCTCGATTACTTAATGAAAAAATATTGTAAACTTGCTAACATAGAAGATAAAAGCAAACATCATTTTCACGCTTTAAAGCATACAACTGCAGTTCATTTAGCCGAGTCTGATATGGATATAAAAGAACTTCAATGGTGGCTCGGTCATAAAGCAGTTACAAATACAGAAATATATTTCCAATTTACTACAAAGCAACAGGAAAAAATGTATGCTAAACTTGAACAAAAAAGCGAAATGGTTTAGGTTTAATACCTTATTCTATATTTAATATAATTTTAAAGGAACAGGAAATAAACTATAACCCTGTTCCTTAATTATTTTAGTTAATAAAATTAACTACATATGTATTTAAATATATTTTGTATCAGATATATCAACTATTTTTGTAAACAATTCTTTTATCTCATAATCATGGGAAGCAACAATCAAAGAAAAATTATTTTCAACTATATATTGAAGCAATCCTTTCATTATAGAAATTTTATTTTCGTTATCAAGTGCACTAAAAGGCTCATCTAATATTAGAAGTTCAGGCTTTCTAAGCAACACTCTTGCAAGGCATATTCTTTGTCTTTGTCATCCTGAAATATTTTTACCCATTTCATCTATTTCATAGTCGAGTGAATTTTCATGAATAAATTCTGCCATATTACAAACTTTTAGTGTTTCCATTATCTCTTCATCTGAATAATTATCACCTAATAATATATTCTCCCTAAGAGTGCCTTTAAATAAAAATGGTTCTTGGTTCATATATATTACATGTTTATATAAATCATTTTTATCTATTTCTTTTAAATTTATATCGTTATATAATATTTCTCCTTTATCTGGAGAATAAAAACCTATTAAAAGTTTTAAAAGAGTTGTTTTGCCTTGTCCACTTGCTCCACATATGAAAACAGCTTCTCCTCTATTAACTTCCATATTAAAATCATTAAATATTTTATTATCCTTCCACGAATATTCTATATTATTAACCTTTATATTGTAAAATTTATCTATCTTTTTCAATTGTCTATTATCCTTTATGTCGTTAAAAATAAAACTATAAACCCTATCCACTGCACCATAGGCTTTTAAAAGATTATGATATGCATCAGCTAAGTTATTAACAGGTTCGCCTATTGATTGAACATAGGTATAAAAAGCAACCAATGCTCCTATTGACATTTCTTTTCTATATACTATAAATGACCCTAAAACAAGTACCATAAGGGGAAGAAATATATTTATTATACTTCCTATACTTGATTTAATAACTGAATATTTTGCATTCTTTTTTTGTATTTTAAGATATTTTTTATATAATAGATTTTTAAAATTTTCACTGAAATAAGAAATTTTATTGAATATTTTTATTACATTTATTCCTGCTATGGATTGTATTACATTACTGTTTACTTCTCCAAAGCATTGTCTTTCTTCATAAGATAAATTTTTAACTTTATTATTGCATACATAGAAAAATATTATGTACAAAGGTACGCATAATGCAGTTACAAAAGCTAATTTTATATTCAAATAAAATAATACAATAAAAAGAGCAATTATTCTGATTATATTTACTGCAAAAACAATAAATCCTATTCCTGCACTTTGAGCTATAAGAGTTCCATCGTTTAAAACCTTTGATGCTAAATCTCCTTCAGTTTCTTTATCGAAAAAATTAACAGGTTTTAAAAACATACTATTATACATCTTTACTCTCATATAATTTACCATTTCATAATCAAAATAATACCAATCTATATTTTGCCACAATGTTATAAAATAATTTGAAACAGCAATAAAAATAATAATGAGTAGCTTTTTAAAAATTATTGAAGTATCGTTGCTGCTGATTACATCATCTATTAATTCTTTCATATTAAATATAAAAAGAGCTTCAAGTACAACCGTAATTATAAACAATATTAGAAGTTTTAATTGTTTAAGCCTTAATTTAGAAAAGATTTTTAATAAGCTTAGGTATTTTGATTTTCTCATAATTTTATCCCTCTGTATTTAAGTATTTTTAGTTTTAACTATCTTAATTACACATGATATTGATATTCTCATACTTTTATTTTACTTAAGGTTTTATTTTTAATAAAGTAAATATAAAGACTGATCTTCTTAAAAATATTTAATTATAAATGAAATATTTTTTGTTATATGGAACATTCTTTTATTCTATTCTATAAGTATATTATTTTTCATCCTATACCATTACCAATAAACCTTTTAAATTTATATGCTTCTCTTTACATTTCTTATCTTCATTTCCAATTCCTTATCAACATTTTTAGACGAAGAATATTTTACAATACTCTGCCAATCAATACCTCCATCTTCTTTCCCAAATATTTTTATAAATTTTATTAATTGTCTATTTATACATTTATCCCATTCATTTTTAAAGATAATTTTATGAGAATCAGCTACGTCTCCTACCAATTCTATTAGTTCTAAATAAAATTTATTATTACCTGTAATATCTGTCCAAAATACCTCCCCTGCTTCTTCAATAAAATTATCTTTGTTATAATCAGTAGGATTTTTTCGTCCATAGCTATACCCAACAATCGGGGTAACAGCTATTCCTTTTAATCTTTTTTGTGCTTCTATAAAAGCTTGTCTTTGTCTTTCCCTGCTTTGAGCATTAAATACTTTAGTTCCTGACTTTATTGCATAAAGCCTAACGTTTTTTTCATCCTCTGACCAAATCTCTAAATCAATACTATCTGCTGATGACTTACGTGCATTATTACTTAATTTTGCTATTTCTATAGCAATTTCTTCAAAAAAATCACCGAAAATGGTTTCATCTGAAGATGTTTGACAATCTATTAAAATACTTTCAACAAAATCATGTGCATCATTAGTACCAAAAGCTCTATACATATATGGATTTTTATGCTTTATTATTTTAAAAATATCTATTTTGGATACTATTTCTATTCTTCTATTATAAAATTTTTCTAATGCTTTTCTTATAATCTCATAATATTTATTTTCCATATAAAAACCCCCATAAGTATATTAATAGCGTTTCTTCCTATGATTTATTATACTAATTCCAATTTGATAGGCCAATCCAACTGGAACCGCATTCCCTATAAGCCTATATTGATCCATTATTGAACCTTCTATAATCCATTCATCAGGAAACTGCTGTATTGCTTTATATTCTTCAACAGATAAAGGTCTATTTTCAAAAGGATGACCTAATATAGTTGATTTATGTAGAGGACTTGTTAATAAAGTAGGGCATGGCTTATCAATAAATATTCTTCTAAAAAATCCAACCTTTCCCCCACCTGAATAGTAAGCTTTACCCATAGCTTCAATAGCAATCTCTTTAGGTAAATCCCTCCAATTTCCACCTCCAGCAGGAATAAGTTTCATGTATCTCATTCTATCATCACTATATGGCTTAAAGGTGCAACTTGAAATATTCATATTATCCAAAACATCCTTAAAAGTCCTCCAAGGCATCAGTCCATTTTGAGGACTTTTTGAATGTGTTGGTTTTGGAAATTCAACTTTTCCACCATACTTACTTCCAATAAAAAATACTCTTTCTCTTGTTTGAGGTACTCCATAATCAGCTGCATTTAATAGAGCATAATTAACCTCATATCCTGTTTGATTTAATCTATTTAAAATATATTTAAGTACGCTCCCTTTTTTCTCTTCATCAGTTAATGAAGAATCATTACTATTTTTCCATTTTTGAGCTCTTTTTTTAATCGAGGCATTTAATATCCCTTTCACATTTTCAAGTATAAAATATTCTGGTTCAATTTCTTCAACTAACTCAATAAATCTTAACAATAGCTTTCCTCTTTTATCATCAAATGCTCTTCTTTTACCTGCAGTACTAAAACTTTGGCATGGGCTGCCGCCTGCTAATAAAACTACCTCTCCTTTTTTAAGTCCTGCTTGTTTTAATATTTCTTCTGAAGTTATAGAATTTATATCCCCTTCTATAACTTTTAAACTTGGTTTATTTTTTTTTATAGTTTTACACGCAAACTTATCTATATCAAGAGCAACTTTAGTTGTAAAACCTGCCTTTTCTAAACCTATATCTAATCCCATAGCACCTGAAAAAACAGATACTAAAGTAAGTTCCTTATTATTACTTATATCTATCATCTATTACCAATACACAAATAAATCTTGTGTATCAGATTTCCTCCTTTCGTCATGTAAAGTCACATTAAAAACTTTCTTTACAAAAAACACAAGGTGGCAATGCACCTTGCTTATCCTCATTATCTTATTCAAATGATAACATAATTTTAAATATATCTGCAATATTAATCATATTTTCAGTGATACTTAAAACATCAATAATTTTTTATATTTTCCCAAAGTCACACTTCATCCTTTTAAAACATATTATAAATTGACACTCATTTATGGAGGTTTGTTATGAGAAAATATTTTAAACTTCTTTGCTCTGTTTTAGTATCTATTCTTATCTTATCTTGTTTCTCATCCTGCACTAAAAAACAAAATACACAATTAACAAAAGTAAGACTAAATGAAGTTGTACGCTCTGTATTCTATGCACCTATGTATGTTGCAATAAACAAAGGATTTTTTAAAGAGGAAGGACTTGAGATTGAGCTTTCAACTGGGCAGGGTGCAGATAAAACAATGCAGCAGGTTCTCTCTAAAAATGCAGACATAGGCTTTTGCGGGCCAGAGCAAGTTATCTATCTTTATAATCAGAGAAGAGATGATTATGCTATAATCTTTGCACAGCTGACTCAAAGAGATGGTTCCTTCCTTGTTAGCAGAAAAGATGAAAAGGATTTTAAGTGGGAAAGTTTAAGAGGAAAGACAATAATAGGAGGACGTCCTGGTGGTGTTCCTGAAATGAGCCTTGAATATGTATTGAGAAATCATGGCTTAACCATAGGAAAAGATGTAAATGTAATCACAAACCTTGCATTCACAGCAACAGCAGGTGCTTTTAAATCTGGAACCGGGGATTATGTCGCACTCTTTGAACCAACAGCAAGCATGCTTGTTAAAGAAAAAGCCGGATATATTGCTGCATCTATTGGTAAAGCTTCTGGTGAAATACCCTATACCTGCTTTTTCTCAACAAAATCTTATATGGAAAGCAAACCTGAAATAATTCAAAAATTCACAAACGCCATATACAAAGGCCAGCTTTATGTTCAATCCCACAGTTCAAAGGAAATTGCAAAGGATATTGTAAGTTTTTTCCCAGGATCTGATACAGAACTTTTAGCAGTAGTAGTCGAAAATTATAAATCCATAGATGCCTTTGCAAAGGATCCAATACTAAAAGAGGAAAGCCTCTCAAGGCTCATGGATATAATTCAATCCTATGATGCAAACCTCATTCCAACAAGACCTCCCTATGAAAAAATAGTAACAACAAAATTTGCAAAGGAAGCAATAAGAAATATTAAAAAGTAGCTCTTGGGGGGATAATAGTGTCAAAGCTTATAATTGAAAACCTTTCAATGATATATCATACTATTGAAGCTGAAACCAAGGCAATAGATAATCTTTCATTAGAAGTATTAGAGGGAGAATTTTTAAGCATAATAGGACCTTCAGGATGTGGAAAGTCAACTCTTCTTTCTGTAATAGCAGGTCTTTTTCCACCCTCATCTGGAAGAGTAATATTAGATAATATGGAAATAACAAAGCCCTGTAATAAGGTAGGCTATATGCTTCAAAGGGATCATCTCTTTGAATGGAGAAATATATTTTCAAATATAACCTTAGGACTTGAAATTCAGGGCAAATGCAACAATGAATCTATTTTAAATATTGAAAGTATGCTTGAAAAGTATGGCTTATCAAGCTTTAAAAACTATTATCCCCATCAGCTGTCAGGAGGTATGAGGCAAAGGGTTGCATTAATTAGAACTCTTGCAATAGATCCTGATATACTTTTGCTCGACGAACCCTTTGCTGCCCTTGATTATCAAACTAAACTTGCAGTATCAGAGGAAGTTTATAAAATTATAAAGCAGGAAGGTAAAACTGCACTTATGGTAACCCATGATATTTCTGAAGCTATAGCTTTATCCGATAGAGTTGCCGTACTTTCAAAAAGACCTGCAAGGCTTAAAAATATATATGATATAAAATTATCTGTAGAAAACAGAACACCTCTTAAGTCAAGAGAAGCTCCAGAATTTAGGCACTATTTCAACGCTATATGGAAGGAGCTTGATATCCATGTTGAGTAATAATTTTTCAAAGGAACATGAGCTCTATCTTAGAGCAGTAAAACGAAGAAAGGCAGCTATAATAATAGTTCAGATATTAATCCTTATAATATTTTTTGTTCAATGGGAGCTGACAGCAAAATACAAAATAGTCGATCCTTTTCTTGTAAGCCAACCATCAAGAATGATTAAGTTTATGGGAAAACTCTACAATGAAGGAATGCTCTTTAGACATATATGGGTAACCTGCTATGAAACTGTAATAGGTTTTCTTCTTGGAACAATAGTTGGAACTCTGATTGCAATAATACTTTGGTGGTCTGATTTTATATGTAAAGTTCTCGACCCATACCTTGTAGTTTTAAACGCCCTTCCTAAAATAGCCTTAGGACCTATTTTAATATTCTGGGTTGGAAATGGAAAAACTGCAATAATACTAATCGCCCTTACGATTTCTCTTATAGTTACTATAATCTCCGTTCTTACAGGATTTAAAGAAGTAGATGAAGATAAAATAAAGCTCCTTAAAACCTTTGGAGCTTCAAAATCTCAAATTTTAAGATATGTAGTTTTCCCATCGAGCATACCTACAATGATTTCAGCTCTTAAAATAAATGTAGGGTTATCCTATGTTGGCGTAATAGTTGGAGAGTTTTTAGTTGCAAAGGAAGGACTTGGATTTTTGATAGTCTTTGGAGGACAGGTAGCACAGCTTGATATGGTAATGCTAAGCATTATAATTCTTTCAATTGCTGCCTATCTTATGTATGAAGCAGTAGCAATACTTGAAAAGAAATTTACTGTATGGAAAAGCTGAAAAAAGCCTGTAATCTAAATAAACCTATCAGATTACAGGCTTTAATTATTTTACAGAGCATCTATCATATCCTTATACTTTTTAACCATTTCATGGGCTTTAATACTATCAAGTTTCCCATTAAAACTTCTTGTTTTAAAGAATCTCTCCGGAATTTTTATAGTGTCAAGACTATATCCAAGCTTTCTTTTTATATCGTATTTTAATTTTAAAATTTCCCTGCCTGCTTCTGTCAATTCCTCATTCGTAGTTTTAATACCAATTGAATCGAGAGCCTCAAGTATTATCTCTCTTTTATACACTTTTCTTGCAAAGAGGCATATTATAAGGCTTGTTAATATATTTCTTTCTATCTCCTCTTCAAGTATTTTTTGTACTATATCCTCTTCTTTAACTCCTGCCTGATCTATTGAATATCCTGCATTATCAAGATGAGAATGTCTTGAACCTACAGAAAATCCGACGACGCTTCCGTATCCTGTATGATATCCTGGCATCTCGTTGCCTCCAAGATGGCAGGCAATATCTTCTCCGCCGTATTTTTTAGAAGCAAAGGCAATTCCTTTCCCAATATTTTTATAAAACTCGTTTTTTCCTGTTGCTATATAGTGAACTGCTGCCATATAATTTGATAAAACCCCAAACTCAAAGGGCATAAGCGTATCATCAAGAGTAATTATTCCTCTTTTATAGCACTCCGTTGCCCAACCAAGAACTACACCAATTGATATTGCATCAAGTCCTTCTCTTTCAACAACATCTATAAGCTGAAGAATTTCATCAGGCGATTTAAGGCCTATGAAGCTTCCAAGGGAGAATACAAGCTCATGATCATAGGATACATTTACCGATTCATATTCATATCCTTCATCGAACTGCCTTCTGAATTGTCCTATATGTATGCACCCTATAGGGCAACCTGCACAGGCAATCTTTCTAACAAGAGATTTTTCTGCAAAGCTCTCACCAGATATATCCTCAGCATAATCATATTTTGTAGTAGATAGGTTAAGGGTTGGAAGGGCATTCATATCGTTTAAAGGAATTACATTTATCGAAGTTCCTAGCTCATGGTACTTTTCCATAACATCAGTTTTTATTACTGTATCATATATCCTGTCATAAACCAGCCTGTATTTTTTTCTGTTATCTACAGGTATAGGTATAGAGTTATCCCCGATAACAACAATACCCTTTAAAAGCTTTGAACCGAAAACTGCTCCAAGTCCAAGCCTCCCAAAGTGCCTGTATGTGTCAACAT
>JAOADY010000161.1 GCA_026417075.1 Caloramator sp. | reverse complement strand
ATCCACAGCTGCTTAATACAAATTAGTTAATTTTTAAGTTATCCACAGGTAATTGGGATAGCTTATTTAAGTGCGTCTAAAATTGTATAAAATTATACACAATCGAGGATTTACTAAAATTCGAATTGTGCAATTTCCTCATATAATAAAATACACCAGGTAAAAACATATAAGGTCATAATATTTTTTTAATTAAATATAAAAAGTTCAAAAATAATTACCTCATTCATATGCTATAAATGTGATTAACGGTAAATAATCTTATATAAATTGATAAAAAACCTCCTTCTTGATATAAAAAATAATCAAGAAGGAGGTTTTTTATATGAATATTATTAATAAACTTCTTCCTTAGTCTGCTATGCTACTAGAGGTTCGCCTCATACAAATGAAAACTGCATAAAACTATATAGATATTGTCAACAATTTCCTACTTCTCTTTCATGTAGGAAATTATTGATAATTACATTGAAATTATAACACTTTTAACATAATTAAAAACTAATTTATTATGTATTACATATACTATAAGAGATAAATCTATTGATTTTTGATCTAATAATTTATTTTTTTTCTACTTTAGTAGAAATATTTTTTAATATACCATTAGGTAAAAGTTTATATGTTGTTACATCATAAATACCTGAATGACGGTATGCATTAGGCTGAGTAGCCGGATCAAAGTTTGGATTGTCCCTTTCTATCTTTATTACTATACTATCAGCTGAAATAAATTTAGCATCAATATCTTGCCCACCAAAATTCTTTTTCAAAAATACTTTACCATTAGAGTTTACCCCTATTAAACTAAGTCCAGCACCACCAGAAGCTTCTGATATATAATATAAAAACAGTTCTCCATTATTAGTAACTGTAAAAGCTGACTTTCCATTATCATTAATAGCCTCATTTAGAGGATCCCATATTTTTTTACTTCCATGAAAAATTCCTGGCATATATCCATAACTAGAATATCCAGTAACTTTTTTTACAGTTAATCCGTTTGATAAACTGTAACTATTTTTCTTTTCCAGAGGCATATTTTCATAAACTTTAGCAGTACAAATGCTTTTAGTTTTGTTACTATTTATATTATTATTATTTTTTGTTTTACTACTTACAGCACTTCTTGCCTTAGTTTTACTAATCTTAGAAGTATTAATTTTAGCCATAACTTGTACTGACATTAAACTGATTACAAGCATTAATATAAATGTATTTTTTAAAATCCTCTTCATCTTGCATTTCCTTTCTATATATTATTTTGATATGTGTTCAAATTAATATTATACTATTTTCTTAAACTATATCAATTATTCTTATATAATACCCCCATCTAGCAACTAATAATCCATTTTTAACTACCATTACCATTTTAACAACCATTTTAACATCAACGTTGAAATTAATAGGTATAACTCCTGCTTTAAGTACTAGAGAAGTATATATCATTTTTCACCCTTATAAGGGTTTCACTATAACTTATGAAAATGATTATAACACGTCTGTGGCTCTTTTAAACACATTAAAACTTTATAAATATAGAGAAATTTTTGCTGTTCATTTTATATTTTATCTACTACTATCTTGTTGCCGCTGTGCTTATAAACAATATAATTATCATTAATATCAACCACTGTTGAATCAGGTTTAATTTTTATAATGCTATTATTTACAACATCATAAATATAATCCTTATAAACAAGATATATTTTATTATCTCTGTTAAATACACTTTCATAGGATAAATCCTCTATATGTTTTTCCTTTACTACTTCTCCATCCTTAACAATAAAAACAGTTCTCTCTTTATCCAAGGAAAGCAAATAAATATTATCCTCTCCATCAACTCCGAGAAGTTTAAATCTTTTATTATCTTCATATTTAAAAATCTTAGACTTTATGTGTATTCTATTATCGTCATCTTCATAAATAAGAGTATCTTTATTGTTTAAAAGCTGCATATTTTCTATCTTTTTACCCTTAGCATACAGCGATACATTTTTCATAATGTCTACTTTATATACATTGTTTTTCTTTATTTCAAATCCCTCAGTTACAGCGTTTATATAAATCATATTAGTATAGCTTGAATACCTTACATCACAGATTTCTTTAATATGGCTTGCTTTAAATATTTTGTGCTCTGTACTCTCTTTATTATCTATGTCATAAGTCTTTATAACGAGGTTTTCATCGTCATAGGTAAGGTACATAATTATGTTTCTATCAGAAAGAGGCAGGGAATATATTATAGGAGCATCTTCTTTAACAACATCGTATACAATACCCTTTTTTATATCTTTTATATAAATTTTATCATAATCTATATAAGTTATATAATTGACATCATAGGTCAGAGCAATATTCTTTGCTCCCTCTGATATTATAGTTTCATTTTGACTTGAATTAGAAATTGGTTCTAAATTTTCTTGTTTTTTTATAACATTATTATCTCCAAGAATAACATTATTTATATAGCATAATGGTACAAATGTTAATGCTATACCTATTAAAACATATATAATAATTTTCTTTAGCATATATCCACATCCTATTCTACTATGAATGCTGAAGGAATTGCTCTTTCTCCTAATATATCTGAAGGCTTGTTTACTAATCTGCCGTCATTATACATAGTTGCAGAAGATCCTCCATCAAGATTTGAAGCATTGTATGCACCGTATTCTAACAATATATTTTGAACGTCCTTCAAAGTAGCACCAAGGCTGTCTTTTTGTCTTCCATCAATTGTAAGCAGAAGCACTTTCCCATCCTGAGTCTGACCTATTGCCGTTCTTGGAGCAATTCCCCACCCTCCATCTCCTTTTTTAATCATAGGCTTACCATTGACAATTAGAGCAGGTCCAAAGGAAATCGCATCTCTCAATTTCAATTTTTTAATCTTATTATATCTATATTCACCTACTATAAGAACATCTTTTTTATTAAATCCAACTATATTAAAAGTCTTTTCATCGTCCATAAACTTTATTTTGCCATCTTCGATTATAATACCTGAAGGTATCCCTCCTGTCCCCGTCATAGCATTACTAAAGCCTCCTGCATTTATACCAGCAACCGCATTATACCTTTTTATTATTTGTCCTAAAGTTTCTCCTCTTTTTCCAAGATCCTGAGATGTCCCAATTCTAACCCTTCTTGGATTGTCCACAATTAACAAATATCCCTTATATCTACTGCTTTCAATATTGATACACTCAACATTATTGCTACTGTACTTAACCTTTATAGCTTCCTCATCTTCACTCTCTGTAGGAGAACTTATTTTATTTTCATCCATAATTTGTTTTATTTCCTTATCATTTAAAAATAGCTTGGCTATATATTTATGATTCATAGTTGTCATTGCAGAAGTAACTATAGTATTTTTAATGTTCTTAAAGGGTCCATAAAATACTAAATAAGTACCAAAAGATATACAAAATATAAATTCAAATATTAAAAAAAACATTACTTTCTTAAATAGTTTCAAGCTCTCTCCCCCTGAAAAAATAAATATTTTCTCACATCTTAATAGTTTATATAAAATATAAAATTATTCAATAAAAATTTTGTTAAAATAATATAAATTTTTATAAAAAAATAACCATAGAAATCATCATTGTTTTCTATGGTTTAAATATAAATTATTTATTTCATTATATTTAACATCATCTTTAATGCAACTGCAAGAGACATACATATAAATATAGGCTTTATAATCTTTGCGCCTTGTTTAAGTGCTATCACAGTACCTAATCTTGCACCTATAATCATCGAAATAGCAACAGGAATACCAAAAACATAATTTATTCGTCCATAAAATGCAAACATAAAAAGAGATATTATATTGCTTATAAAATTTAAAAACCTTGCATTACCAGCCCCTTTTACAAAGTCAAAACCATATATTCTGATAAGACCAAACATAAGAAAAGAGCCTGTTCCAGGACCAAAAAAGCCATCATAAAAACCAATAGAAAAAGCTAATAAAATTCCTAGCAAAATATTCTTTTTAGTAAAACCTCTAAAATCATCTTCTTCTCCTACGGTTTTTGAAAAAAGACTATATATTCCGACAATAAAAAGAAGTATAAATACTAAAAAATATAAATATTTTTGATTGATTTTAACTACAGTATTAACTCCAATAGCCGCTCCAATCAATGTAAATGGGGCAATATATTTTATAAGATTAAAATCTATTTTTTGGCTTTTTGCAAATTTTATAGAACTTGTAAATGCTGCTACTGTTGAAGAAAATTTATTAGTTCCAAGAGCAAAATGAGGAGGCACTCCTGCAAAAAGATATGCTGGAAGACTTATTATGCCTCCTCCACCTGCAATTGAATCTACAAAAGCAGCTACAAATCCGGCAATACAAAGAAATATTATTTTGGTAACCATCATATATTCACCTGCTTTTTTAAATTTTAAGTATTTACATTAACTCTTTGATAAGGCTCAAAAATATATATTGATACTACAGCCATAACTACAATAAGTGCACCAATTATCATAATAGGATTCATTCCCTCTTCTAAAAAAATATATCCAAATATAATCGCTTCAACTGGTTCTATACTGCTTACAATAGCAGCTCCACAGGAACCTATACTTTTTGCTCCAATACAAAAGGCAAAAATAGCTATGCTCGTTGAAAAAAGTGCCATAAGTATAATATATATCCAAGCATTAAAACTAAACTTAACTGCAATACCGCCTTGAAAAAGTGCAAAAATCATAAAGGTTATAAATGCAAAAATTATTACATATCCGGTCATAACAACAGGATGTATACCTTCAAATTTCCCATGTCCTATTACTATAACATATATCGCATAAAAAAGTGC
>JAOADY010000145.1 GCA_026417075.1 Caloramator sp. | reverse complement strand
CTATAACTGTATCATCCTTTGTAAATCCGTAGTCAGTTGCAAATTTCGTAAGCTGCTTATCACTTGCAAGCATCCATGCCGGAGGCGGCTCAACGTTGTCTGTATTTATATGGAAGCTTGTTGGAACATGGCCATTGGAATAGGAATCCTTCTCCTGCCCCCAGCTTGCCTCAACTATTTTTATAGTCCCTGCATTTTCAAAGGTTTCAGGCTTTTTACCATCTATAATTTCTTTTACAACAGAAGCTGGAACTATTAAATGATAATTCTTAAACTGCTCAAGTGGAAGAGAATCATCCTCTGCCCATTTCTTTATATCGTAGTAATATAGATTTTTATATCCCTTACCACTTAAATATTTTGCAACTTCCTCTGCATCCTTTCCGTTTGCATCATATAAAACTATGTTTTTATCTGCAGATATGTTCTTTGTCTTTAAAGCTTCATCTAATGTCTTATCTTTATCCTTTACATCAACTTTTAGCCAGTTAGCTGAAAAATCTACAGCACCTTTAATATGGCCTCCCCTTTTAACTCCATCTATCTTCCATCCATTAAAAGCATCGTTAATTCTTGTATCAACTATTACATAGCTGCTGTCATTTAATTTGTTTTTAAGATCATCTGTGCTAATTATTTTCATAAGCCCGCTCTGAGTAATCTGAGCTTGATTTTGAGTTGGTGTTTTGTTTTCGCTTTGCTTTTTAGTACATGAAACTGCTGAGAATAAAGTAATTAAAAGTACCATAAATAATACTAAAGATTTTTTAACGTGTTTTTCCATTTTATCACCTCGACAATTATTTTGTATCATCGACAAAATTATAATGTATAATAAAGGCTTAAATCTAATAGATATATTTTATAATTTGATTATCAATAATTTAAAATTTCTATACACTCTTAAATTCTATATGTTGCTTTAAAATTTTTTTCATAAAATCTATATCAAGATAGCTTTTTATTTTATTAAAAGTATCTTCATTTCTTATTTCTTTATCTGGCTTTAAATATTCTAAATAAGCATAGGCACACCAAGATAAAGCTCTAAGGTAAAGATAGGGCTGATACAAGTATACTCTCTCCTTTATATCCTTATAACCCGTTCTTTCAATATAAAAATTAAAAAAATTAATTTTCTCTTCCTCGCTTAATATATAATCAGCCTTCCAAAGTGTTGTGGTTATTGCAAGGAATTGAGTAATATCCTGGCATGGATCGCTTATTACTGGCTTTTCCCAATCTATTAGATAACTCTTATCTTTTCCAATTATAAAATTATTTGAGTTAACCTCTGTATTATTAATAACAGAAAGTTTATTTTCTTTATAATATTTTTCCTTATGTCTATTTTTATCTGCCCAATCTAAAAATTCATTAAAAAATAACTTTAATTTTTCATCAACAAATGAAGACTTAAAGAACTCCTTTAAAAGCCTTCTTGCTTCCTTTATTCTTTCAGTAAACAAGTTTTCCTCAATTATAAAATTTTCTTTACTTACTTCATCACCTTTTAAAGTATGTATTTTTGAAAATATATATGATGCTTTTTCTAAATCATATCTATACTTTAGAGGTCTTCCTTCCAAAAATTCCATTATAAGTATTCCATAATTTAAATTTGACTTAGTATCATCTACAAAATAAACCTTAGGTGTAACTCTACTTTTCTCAAGGGATTTTAAAGCATTATATTCGTATCTAATCTGATTTTCAATTTCAAGCTGACTTTTAGTGTTTATTCTGAAAACATATTTATTGAACTTATCTTTTAAAGTAAAATTAATATTGTATTCACCCTGTGCAAGGAATTCAAGTTCAAAGTCATCTGACAAATCTATATTTAAATCTTTTTTATTTTCTCTTATATATCTTAAAACATCATTATAAATTTTATCTTTCAACATCTTATAATACCCCAATCTTTTCTAAAAATTTATATGTGTTATAAGGATATGTCTGATTTGTTTTTTTACAATAGCTTATATAATCAGCAAGATACATTAAATCTTCAAAGGTATCTATATCTCTGTTTTTTTGTGCTGTTGCAATTTTTAAATTTCTTGCCTTTACAATATTAATTGTTTTTTTAAATACGCTTTCTCCTCCCCATTTTATGTCATCATCAAATATACTTTCATATAAGTTATTCATACCTAAAAGATAATATCCTCCATCAAAGGTTGGACCTATTACAACATCATTATCATAAAGAGCCTTAAAAGCATCGATTATATGATTTACCTTAACTGTTGGAATATCCGAACCCATTAGAATTACTCTTTTATATTTTTTATCAAAAACATATTCAAAGGCATTTTTCATTCTATCCCCAAGGTTTATGCCTCTTTGAGGAAAAGATGTTATATATGGAGGAATTATGTTTTCTATCATCTTAAGTTTATCCTCTGGTGTATAAGTAATAAATATATCAGCATAATTTTTTATATAATCCAAAAGGCTTATAATATCCTTTAAAAAATTAAACTGAAGATTTGCACATTCCTTCTCTGATAAATTCCCTATAAGCCTTGTTTTTGTTTCACCTTCAATTGGTACTCTTGTCATAAGTATAAAGGCATTCATAATATCCTCCAAAAATTTTATCTTCAACTGCTTATTATATCAATGAAAAATAAAAATGTATAGTAAAATAAGGCAGCCAATTTTTCAGCCGCCCTGCTTTATATTTTATTTAAATATTTTTTAATTACTTCATCAACTACTTTTGCTCTCTCATCCCATGAATTATTCTTTGCAAATTCTTTTCTTTTCATTTTTATATCCTCATTGTTTTCATCCAATAATTTTTTAACGATTTTTCCAAATAAAATATAATCTTTCGATTTTATTATATTTATAAATTCACATCCTGCAGCTTCTGCAAAATCCGTTGCTACAACTATTTTCCCAGCGCTTAAATATTCATACATTTTTATAGGGTTGCAGCCATTAATCATGTTTGTAACCTTAAATGGAATAAAGCAAATATCAAAATACTGAAGATAATTAACAAGCTTATCATAGGGTTTTTTACCTAAGTAATACACATTAGAAAGCCTTATAGGAAATCTACTCATATTAAATAAAGGTCCTATAAATATAAAATTTATATCCGGATTACATAATGCCGTATTATATACAAAAGCCCAATTAACCCAGGTAGCTATTGCTCCAAAATATCCAACTGTAATTTTATTATCCCGAGGCATATCATAGGGTTTATCAGAAAAAATATTTTCTGCTCTGCTAAAATAATCATAGTCAGTTCCATTTGGGCATAAGAACACATTATCTTTATAAAGCTTATTATCATTATAAAGTTTTTTAGAAGTTGCAAAAATTATATCCGATTTCCTTCTTAAAATATCAAGCCCATTTTGCCAACTCTCAAATTCATCGCTAGGCTCGTCTATAGCATCGAATATCAATAGTTTATTAGGATACTGATCTAAATATGAAGCAAATGGAGGATAAGTTATCCAAAGAATAGGCATTTTATCTAATTTGCTCATTTTATATGGATTAATTTTACTACAAACAAAAAAATCCTGAAAAATTTCATTAAAATAACCTGTCCTATCTTCTGGATTATAATTGCAAAAAATAATCCTGTAGCCTATCTTATTTAGTGCCTTAAAAAGCTGCTGAGGTCTTTGATAGGATAAGTAATAATTAATTGTTGGGGGATATAATACAATCTCCAAGGCAATCACATCCTTAACCTTTTAATATATAATATTTAAAAGATTAAGGATGTGACAATAAATTTTAATTATTATTTTGTAATCTTAAATGATTTATCTCTGATATTTCATTTTTGTTAAAAGCAGAAATTATAAACTCAAATTCAAATTCCTCAAACTCGCATCTATACTTTCTTAATTGGTTTTGACCGCAGGAATTACTACCTAAACCATTTTGTTTATAATCTATGTTTAAAACTATATAATCTCTTTTTACAAGCTCATTACAATGCTTTGCCTTCTCTAAATCTGTATCATCATAATACATAGCACTAAAACTGAAATAATTATTAGTGCTTATCATCAAACTATCTCCCCAGTGATTTGATAAGCTTATCCATCTGCAGTTTTCTCTTGAGGCATTTTCCTGAGGATAAGGATAATTGACAAAGAGTTCATCAACAGTTTTTTCATATATTCCATAAAGTGCACTATTTTTAGAATCAGGGTAATTTGGATGAGGTCCTCTTCCCTCCCACTTTACTTTATTTAAATTCTTATTCAAATTCATCTTAAAACCTATCCTTGGAAACATAACAGGAGCACATTCCTTCTTACCCGAAGGAATAGCCTTAATCTTGATTTTTATATTTCCATCGGATAAAAATTTATATTCATATTCACATTTGTAGTACCAGGAGGAGTTTGTTGTACCGTATGTCTTTTTAACTACAAACTTAAAATCTTCTTCATCCCAGTTAACACTGTCAACTCTAAATTTAATATCGTTTAAGAAATACTTATTTTGATAATCATCAACCAAATACATATCGTTGTCAATTGGAGCTCTCCACAGATTTAAATCAGGTCCTTCTTCCAATAAAATCTCACCGTCTTTTTTAATGTACTTAATTTTTCCTAAAACTTTATCAAAACAAATCTCTTTATCATTTGAATTAAAATATGACAATATATCTTCTTCTTTTTTAGCAATAGTCAAATTTAATTTATTTATAATTTTTATTCCATTAAAAATACTAAATTCATCCTTGCCTAATTCAAATCCAATATCTGCCCATTTTTTATTTTTATTTAAAACTAGAGAAAACATTATCCTATAACTGCTGTTTTTATCTGTTATTTCTGATATTTTATCTACCTTAATCTCCCTGTGTTCTTTAGGATTTATTCCTTTAATATCTATTTTAGAACTATACCATATATAATCATCTTTATAAATTGTATAAATCAAATCAAAATCATCCAAAGTAACAAAATCATATAGATTTTTAATTTTAAATAATCCTTTTTTAGCATCTATTTCCTCAATTTTAACGGGCTGAATAATCTTCTTATATTCTATAAGCCCTGGACTTATCCTGCCGTCCGCCATAAGAAGCCCGTCCATACAAAAGTTTTTGTTATTGGGCTTATCGTTAAAGTCTCCACCGTACTTATAATATACATTTCCAAAGGAATCAACTGCTTTTATTCCATGATCCTTCCATTCCCACACAAATGCTCCCTGAAAATTTTCATTATCATAAATATATTTCTGATATTCTTTTAAATTACCAGGACCATTCCCCATAGCATGAGCATATTCACATAATACAAAAGGTTTATTAAACTTTTTAATAGCTTCCTGTAAAGGCATCCTTTCCTTTGTTTCTATCCAGGTATACATGCAGGAATACACATCGGCTACCTTACATTCTCTGTCACCTTCATAATGTAAAAGCCTCGTTTTATCTATTTCCCTCACCTTGTCTGCCATAGCAATAATATTGTTTCCAAAGGATGACTCGTTGCCTAAGGACCACATTATAATGCATGGATGATTTTTATCTCGATGAACTGTCCTTTCCATCCTGCTTACAGATGCCCTTTCCCATCTTGAATCATTTATAAAGCTTTCAAACATATCATCTATCTCAAAACCATGACATTCAAAATCGTTTTCTCCTATTACATACATACCGTATTCATCGCATAAATCATAAAACTCAGGTGAATTTGGATAATGGGAAGTTCTTATAGCATTTATATTGTGCTGCTTCATTAAAATAATATCCCTTTCAATATCATCCTTTGAAACATATCTTCCTGTTTCACTGTTAAAATCGTGCCTGTTTACACCCTTTAATTTTATCGCCACACCGTTTACCAAAAATACATTTCCCTTTAACTCAATTTTTCTAAAACCGATCTTTAAAGGAATAATCTGAATAACATCATCATCTTTTTTTAATGTAATTAAAAATTTATAAAGATTTGGTTCCTCTGCCGACCACTTTTTTATACCTTTAATTTTCCTTTCAAAATAATGATTATTCCCTTCAATAATCTGATTTTCACTAAATATTAAATTATCATCAAAATCATAAATCTCATAATATAAGCTATAACCTTTAAAATTTTGAGTTAATTCAGCCGAAGCTTTTATTACTCCGTCATTATAGTCAGTATCAATATCTGCAATAACAAATACATCTTCGATTCCATTATCAGGCTCACATATTATCTCAACATCTCTGAATATACCGCTAAGCCACCACATATCCTGATCTTCAAGGTAACTTCCGTCTGACCATTGATATACCCTTACAACAATGGTATTCTTGCCTATTCTAATACAATCAGTAATATCAAATTCTGAAGTCAATCTTGAGCCTTTACTATATCCAACTTCCCTTCCATTAATCCATACATGAAAAGCCGAATCTACTCCATTAAATCTTAAAATAATTTTTTTACCTAAAAAACTTTCATCAATGTGAAAATTTCTTCTATATATACCTGTTGGGTTCATTGTAGGAACATAAGGAGGATTTAAAGTAAAAGGATAGTACAAATCCGTATAATGAGGATTTCCAAAACCTTGAAGCTGCCAATGACCTGGAACTCTTATTTTGCTCCAATTAGAACTGTCAAAATCTTCACTATAAAAACCTTCTGGAGAATATTCAGGAGCATCAACATAATAAAAATCCCATACCCCATTCAAAAGCTTATAGCCTAAAGAAAGTTTTTTTTCAAAGGTAAGAGCAGCTTCTCTTCCATCATAGGAGTAAAAATATGCTCTCGGTTTTAACCTATTTATGCTATCAATATCAACATTTTCCCAAACTTTCATAATTATTTCTCCTTTCAAGCCTCAAATTCTTCTGCAAACAATAAAAATACGCTACTAGTCCACGCAAATCCACTATCCCTTTGCCCCTTACCAGTGATTGGACTAAAGTTTTCTTCCATATAACTTTCATTTGCCATATTTAAAAAAGAAATTTTTATTTTCTTTGAAATCTCTAAGTAATCTGTTTCCTTAAAAGCTTCAGCAATTAAATACACTACAGGTGCCCATACAGCCCCTTTCCAATATCCGTCTTCATTAAACTCTTTACTTTTAAGACTTTCTGTAGAAATGCCAAAATCAGTAATAAAATTGTTTTTAATATTATCAGCCATTGCATTCAGCATATTCTTAGGAAGTCTGTTTTCAAGAATAATAGGCATAAGAAGCTGAAGGCTATCGGTTATAACTTTATTATGATTTTCATCAAGAGCATGAAACTTATTATCTTCCCACATATTTATTGTTTTAGCCAATATTTTCTTATACATTTTGTACCAGAAATCAGCTTCCTGCTGTTTTTCCAATAAAGATGCCATTTTATATAAACATTCACATTGAATAGCAATATAAGCATTCAAATCTGGAGTCTCAATAGGAATGTTATCTTTAAAAATAGTAGAATTGTCCCATCCACTTTCATTCCCATGATTATATTGAAAAATCAAATCTTTATCATCATCTCTGTTATTCATCCACCATAACGTCCACTTTTTCAAAGGCATATAAAATTCCCTAATATCATCGTATTTAAGCTTATTCTTTTTCATAAGCTTATTTAATATATACCCTAATATCGGTGGTTTGCAGAAATTGCTACAATAAAATCTGTCGTTTGCAAAATCAGGAATATGTCCATCTTCGCTTTGTAGCTCAAAAAATATTCTTATCTGATCTAAAGCTAAATCATAATGCTTATCTATTAAAAAAATCGTATTGAAACAATTATCCCAACTCCAGATATTCGTCATATAATTTTTTGACATATAAATAGCATCATATTTTAAAAAGCCTCTATGAGAAATTATATTATTCCAAAGAATATAGGATGCAATTTCTCCTCCCCTATGGTATTTCCCATACCTAAAACTTGAAACAAATCTTTCATATTCTTTTTTTGTATTATCAACTGCACTTTCAAAATCCTCAATATTATTTAAGTTACAACTTCCTTCCCATATTTTTATTTCAAAGTTCTCATATGAATCGATTATAATTTCAGGCGATTTACAGTTTAATCCTGTCCAATTCTGATTAAAAACTTCATTGCCGCAGATAATCTTTATTTTTATTACGATACCCTTTGAAGATGAATTAAACTCGTAATATCCATTCCTTTTTATAATATAATCATATCCTTTTGCTATAAACTTGAGCTTTAATGGAAAGTTAAAACCTTTTATCCTTATAGAATTAACTTCATCAAAGCAAATCCTGCATAAAGAATCATTATCTTTAATATTCATTTCAAATCCGTCACAAATTAAATCATATTCATCATTTTGAGGAACTAATTGTAATATCTCTCCAAAGTCTTCATCTCCGCCTGATATATGCCTTAAATATAAATTCCCCTCATACCTTGAAAAAACAAAATACGAACCTGCTCTTGAAAAAGGTATTTTATCCAAGTTAATCTGCATCTTTTAGCTCCTTTCATTACTCTTTAGTTGAACCAAGCATTACTCCCTTTACAAAATATTTTTGAATAAAAGGATAAACACAAACAATCGGAAGGGTTGAAACGATTATAGTGCAGTACTTAATTAAAGTTTTATATGCCTCAGCTTGAATAAACTGAGCCGATGTTCTTGGTAAATTATTCATCATCTCCCTTGTTTCATTAGAAATGAGTATTTCTCTTAATATAAGCTGAAGAGGAAATTTGTCCCTGTCCCTTAAGAATATCATCGCATTAAACCAGGAGTTCCAATGACCTACTGCATAAAACAGCGCTATAACAGCAAGAGTAGCCTTAGATAAAGGTATTATTATTTTAAAAAGTATTGTAAAATCGTTCGCCCCATCGAGCTTTGCTGATTCTATAAGGCTTTCGGGAACGCTGTTAAAGGCCGTCCTTAATATAATAAGATTCCATATAGATAAAGCCGATGGAAAAATAAGCGCCCATCTGGTATTTATAAGCCCTAACCTTTGAACCTGAAGATAAAAAGGTATAAGCCCTCCGCTGAAAAACATAGGAATTGTTATCATTATCATAAGAAATTTATGCCACATCAAGTTTTTTCTTGAAATTACATAGGCAGACATTGCAGTTAAAAGCATATTTACAAAAGTTCCAACAGTAACATAAAAAAGAGTATTAAAAAATCCAGTTCTTATACTTGGATTTTTAAAAACAAGCTTATATCCGTTTAAAGTAAAACCAAGAGGCTTTAATAAAATTCCTTTGTGTTTCATTAGCTGATACGGGTCGCTTAAAGAACACATCAAAACGTAATATAAAGGATAAGCACATACAATAACCAAAATGCTTAAAAATATAAAATTGACAACGTCAAAGGTTTTTTCAGAAACGCTTTTTTTATAAACCATATAATCACCCTACCATAAACTTATTTCTGATATTTTTTTGCTGAACTTATTAGCAAAATATACCAAAGTAAATCCTATTGCTGATTCTATAAGCCCAACTGCCGTACTAAAACTGTAATTAGCACCCAGTATACCTTTTCTGTAAACGTAGCTTGATATTACATCGGATGTTGTATAAGTCAAAGGATTATAAAGAAGTATTATTTTTTCATAGCCAACACTCATAAGACCTCCTATGTTTAGTATAAGCATAATAACAATTGTAGGAGCAATACTTGGAAGGGTAATATGAATAAGTTGCTGCCATCTGCTAGCTCCATCTATCATAGCTGCTTCATAAAGACTGGGATTTATATTGGTCAAGGCTGCAAGATATATTATGCTGTCCCATCCCATGCTCTGCCATATACCTGAGCTTATATATATAGTTCTGAACCACTCAGGTTTTGTAAGCCAGTTAACAGGCGTAACTCCGAATTTAGATAATATTACATTTAAAAGACCATCTGTTGCTGTAAAATCTATTATCAAACCGCATATTACAACCAAAGATATAAAGTGGGGAAGATACGTTATCGTTTGAACTGCTTTTTTAAATTTATTAATCCTTACTTCATTTATTAATAGTGCAAGTATTATAGGTGCAGGAAATCCCCAAAGCAAAGAATATATACTGATAAGAGCTGTATTTTTAAAAGTTCTTCCAAAGTAAATACTTTTAAAAAAGTTGTAAAAATGTTTAAATCCAACCCATTTGCTCCCCAATATTCCAAGCCTCGGGCTAAAATCCTTAAATGCAATTATTATACCATACATCGGTATATAGCTAAAAAGTATAAAATAAATAATCATAGGAAGCGCCATTAAATAAATATACTTATTAATCGAGAAATCTTTTTTCAATCTTTTAGAAAAGCTCTCTTCTTTAACGGTTACAGCTTTTGTAATTTCAACGCCATTCATAAAATCTCTCCTTTACAAATATGCATTGAAGAAGGATTCCCTTCTTCAATGCACAAATATTACTTAATCTTTCTATTATAATATCTGTTTAAGGCATTTTGCTGTATCTGTATCATCTGGTCTATACCCATACTTTTTATTTGCTTTACATAATCATCGAATTTGCTTAAAGGTTCTTTTCCCATTATAAATTTTAATATCATTTCATCTTTATATGTGTCTATATCACTCATAGTATTTGAATATTGTTCCTCTTCTTCAGCAGTTAAAGTCGTAGGAGGAAGCACATAATCAGCATCTGCCTTTGTCCATGTATCCATAGCCGCTAAATCGAATTTTGTAAACTCAGGTATTGCCTTATAATCCCTAAGATATGGTCCAACATCAAGTTTCCATTTGTTAACAACTGTCCAGTAATCAAAACCATCAGGATTTTTAAGCATTAAATCAGTGAACTTAGGCTTTCCGTTTTCAATCTTATAGCTTTTTCCTTCTATTCCATAGTTAAAAAGCATATATCCTTCTTTGCTGTAAGCATAATCGAACCATTTTACAACTCTTTCAGGGTCTTTGCATGAAGATGTAATAACAGCCTCAGAGCCTCCATTTCTATTGTTAACAACCCTGTAATGTACTTTTTCTCCCTTTTTAAGAGAAGGAATTAACACTGGAGCAAAGGCAGCTTTAGGATTTACAGTTTTAATTGCAGGAATATACTGATCAACCATACCATATTCAGTAATAAACGCAGCAGCCTTTCCAGATGTTATAAGCGCCTCCCTGCTCTTTCTATCTCTTGTTGCAAAATCCTTATCGATTAATCCTTCCTTATACCACCTGTTCATTAATGCAAGATATTCTTTAAATCCTGGTTCTATAGGTCCATATTTTACTGTATTTCCTTTTTTATAAAAATAAGGTCCAACATCAAATGCACTGACAAAAGTGCCGTAACCGTCAACTCCTTTTTTATTTATTACAAGCGGAGCCTCTATTTTCTTCTTAATCTTGATTTGTCTTAAAACGTTTTCCCATTCATCTATAGTTTCCGGCTGTTTTAACCCTAATTCATCGAGCAAATCCTTTCTAATAACCGGTCCCCACCATGCAGGCTCATTTCTATCCTCTCCAATTAAAGCAAAACAATATATATTCCCGCTGTCAGTTGTAACCTGCCTTGCAAGTTCAGGATCTTCATCTAATAATTTTTTATAATTAGGAGCGTACTTTTCAATTAAATCATTTAATCTTAAATAAACCCCATCTGATATAGCCTTATCAATTCCGCCTTTATATTCTCCTGCGTAATTTTGAATTACATCTGGAAGTTCTTTAGAATTTATCATTATGTTAAATTGTTCCTTTTCCTGACCTTCTGCAGGATGAATAAATTCTACATGAACATTTGTCCTGTTTTCTAGTTCTTTATACATTTCACTTTCATTCAAACTTTTAATATATTGATTCGGAGTAAATGGAACCCAATACTTAATTGATATTTTTTCATTTGAAGATGAGCTATTTGTTTTTTCTGATGTTTTATTAGAGCATGCAGAAAAACTTGAAAAAGAAATTGTTAGAAGAAGCATAGCTGTCAGCAGTTTTTTAATTTTCACAATAATCCCCCCGTTTTCTAATTTTGTAATGTCAAAAATTTTCTAACTTTAATTTTAAATTCTTTATTTTATGAATTGACATTACATTCGATTAATTATATTTTAGTAAAATTTTTAGTAAATTTCAATATAGTTTTTACTTATTTTATTGAAAATTTTAAATAATAAGTTATAATTAATTTGGAGGTGAAATAATGGCAACTATTAAAGATATAGCAGAAAAAGCTGGCGTATCCATATCTACGGTTTCAAGGGTGTTAAACTACGATGAAACTTTAAGCGTTCCCGATACACTAAGAAAAAAAATATTTGAAATTGCTGAGGATTTAAACTATAAAAAAGAAAAAACAAAGAGAACAAAAGCTTCTATGCTAAAAGTATGTATTTTACGCGGCTATTCAGATTTAATCGAAATTGAAGATACCTATTATCTATCCTTGAGAGTATTAATTGAAAAAAAGCTGCGCGAAAAAAACATTGAATATATTATAAAAGATAAAAAGGATATAGATTTTTCTTTAAAATCCTTTGATGGTATATTAGCACTTGGAATATTTTCTAATAATGAAATAAACCTTCTTAAATCTATTCATAACAACATCGTTTTTATTGATATGTCCCTTGATGAGTATGATTTTGATTCTGTTGTAGTGGATATGAAAAAATCAGTAAAAGATGTTTTTAGTTATTTAACATCTTTAAATCATAAAAATATTGGATTTATAGGCGGAAAAGATATATTAGAAAATGAAGAATGTGTTGATTTGCGTGAAAAATTTTTTATAGATTTTAGTAAAAAATATAATATATACAACGAAAATTTTATTAAAACAGGAGATTTTACCCCTTCAAGTGGATATAAACTTACAAAAGAAATTTTATTAGAAAAGCAACATCCAACAGCTCTATTTGTTGCAAACGATTCTATGGCAATAGGAACTTACAGGGCTATTTCAGAAGCGGGTTTATCCATTCCAAAGGATATAAGTATTGTAGGCTTTAACGACATTCCTACATCTCAATATCTATTTCCTCCTTTAACAACCGTAAGAATTTATATTAATTTAACTGCCGACACTGCGATTGAACTTTTAATTGAAAGAATAAAAAGCAATAGAAAAATAAGCAAAAAAATAGTATTGCCTACTGAATTAATTATAAGAGATAGCTGCAGAAAAATATAAAAGTCCCACCTATTATATAGTGGGG